>CALBIE010000580.1 GCA_937893495.1 uncultured Verrucomicrobiales bacterium
CGCCTGCGGCTGTTATATTCCCAGTTATAGATCGGAATGTTTAACACCGTTCCCATTCCATGAACACTTCGCCGCTGCGACGCTGGCGCCAGTCGTTCACCAGTTCGAGGATCGAATGGTCGGCGTAGATCATCGATCCGAGATGGAAATGCACATCGAGTTCATCGTCGATCGATTCGAGTTATTGAGCCACACGCGGCAGATGCAGGAAGGTGGCCGATCCGTCGAGCGCAATGTCGACCGATTTCCCGTCCTCGGACACATCCTTGACGACGCTGACTAGGTCGCCCGCGCTGCCTCGCCCAGTCGCTTAATGCCTTCTCGAATCCGCGATTCGCTCGCAGCGCCGAAGCTCAACCGCATCTCGCAATTCGGCTTTCGCCGCGTCGAATCGTCCGCGTAACAAAGCTGCCCCGGGACGTAGAGAACGTCGCGTTTGAGGGTCGCTGCGAAAAGTTTTGACTGGAGCCCCGTCGCCACCCGATGCGGAAATTTCACCCATACATTCAACCCGCCACGAGGCTCCACCCATTCGGCTGCGTCTGCGCAATAGCGTCGCAACGCTCCAAGCATCGCCCGGGCCTTGATTCCATATCGAGCCCGCAGCGCCTGCACGTGGGTTTCATACACACCGGATGCGAGCGCCTCGCGAAGGATCTGCTGCGGCAGGTTGGACGTACCGAAATCGTGGTTCCCCTTGATGCGCATAATAGCAGGGAACAAATCCTCCGGTGCCAAACCAAATCCCACTCGAATGCCCGTCGCGAAGGGTTTGCTGTAGGTGCCCGAATAGATCACGCGATCCTCCGCACCAGGCAGTGTCAAAGCCGACGGCGTGTCCTCTCCGGCAAACAGCAACTCCCGATAAGCCGCGTCTTCGAGCAGATAAATCGGATGCCCGGCGGTGCTCTCGTAGCGCCTCAACAATTCCAACGCCTCTTGCTTCTTCGCAAGACTGGTTGTCGTGCCAGTGGGATTCTGATGATACGACACCAGATACAATGCCTTGAGCCTCGGCAGATCGCCCGCCTTCTTCAACTCCTCCAACCGTAGATGGAGGTGCGCGAGATCAATGCCATCGATCTCCATGCGCACCCCCCGACACTGCATGCCACGACTTTGGGCAATGCCGAGATAAACGAAATAGGTCGGATCCTCGACCAGCACGATGTCGCCCGGATCGAACAAAGCCTCGCTGACCATGTAGAGGAATTGCTGCGAACCATGCGTCATCAACAGTCGCTCCATTGCGTAAGCACCGGACCGCGGCTTCCCCCCGTCCTGTTCCCCAATTCGTTTTGCAGTCAACTCGCGCAGATGAGCGTCGCCCGCACCGGTCCCGTACTGCAGCGCGCTTTGGCCGCGCTTGGGCGAGCCAAGAATCTTCTCCAACAATTCACGCGTCGCATCAACAGGCAGCGAAGGATTGTCAGTGAAACCGGCGGCCAGTGAGATCAGTTTCGGCCGATCCAGCGCCAGCTTCATCAGCCACGCGATCGGCGGTTCATCCGTCCGGTGCCCAAGTTCGGACAAGGCTTCATTTCGTTTCGTCATGGCAGGGGTTGTGACAGGCTTTTCACATTCGACTTGGAGTTTGAGCGTGTTCGGGTTTGGGAGCAATGCCGTTGCGAAACAATTTTCAAATAGTGATCTGGTCGCTCCAGCTATTTGCAGCCGGTGCCGTGTTGCGAAATGACATCAACATGGACTGTCAAATTCGTTCGCTCCAGCCGAATTTGCTTTGCAAGAGTTTTCCGGGCGGTGAATATCCTTAATCCAAACATTTCATCTTTTTCAAATCATGGCCAAGACCAAGGTTTTTCTCCTTCTGCCATATTTCCTATTGATCAATACCTGCATTCTAGCAGACACGCCACTTCCTGGTCAGATCATCGCGGATCCTCAACATCCTGCCTGGCTGATGCGACAAGGCGGCGAGCATGTCTTCATTTGCGGCCCCGGAGATCCCGAGGGATTTCTTTACCGGGGAAAAGAAAGACCGGATGGAACGAGGGACGGGGATCAGAAAGAAATCCTCCGAAAACTGGAGGAACACGGCGGCAATTGCCTTTATTTTCAAGCGGTTCGCAGTCACGGCGGAGACGGCACGGCGGACCATAATCCTTTCCTCGGTCATGATCCGGCCAGAGGCATCAATCCGGCCATCATGAACCAATGGGAGTCTTGGTTTCAGGAAATGGATGAGCATGGCATTCTGATTTATTTTTTCTTTTATGATGACAGTTCACTGGTCTGGAAGAGCGGGGACGAGGTAACCGAACAGGAAGAGGCCTTCATTCGAACCTTGGTTCGCCGGTTCAAGCATCATCGCCATTTGATCTGGGTCCTGGCCGAGGAAAGTGAAGAGGCTTTTTCGCAGAAGCGAGCGGAAGCATTGGGCCGGATCATTGCAGAGGAAGATGATCACGGGCATCTCATCGGCAATCACCATCATTCGGGAACAACCTTCAAGTCCTACTCAAGGAACGGCCCCTTTACCCATTACGCGATGCAACTAAATGTCCCGTTCCATGAGGTGTTCCATCAAACACGGGACACCATCACGAAAAGCGCGGGACGTTATCAGGTGATTTATTCGGAAAACACCGACACACCTCAAACCGTCGAAGCCTGGCGTCACCACGCCTGGACCGTGGCGATGTCCGGCACCATGCCGATGCTTCTTGGAATGAAGATCGTTTCAACACCCGTCGAAGCCCTGCGTCAATGCCGGATTCTTTCTGAGTTTTTCGAAGACACCCCGTTCTATCGCATGCACCCGGCACCCTCCCTGTCGCACACTCCGAACTGGCTCGCACTCTCCGACAGCGAAACTTCCATGATTGTTTGGACGCGGGATTTCGACCTCGGCAGTCTCCAATTGAAGGAGCTTCCCCATGGTGCCTACGACCTGCTTTGGCTGGATCCCATCACGGGACGACGTGTCGAGTCTTTATTGGAAATCAATACGTCCTCCTCATCCCTGATCAAACCCGCGAGCATCGGACGAGAGTGCGCCGTTTATCTCCACAAACAATCTTCTCAGCAGAGCGAATCCACGGTTTATCCCGGCGAACATTGGCAACGAGCATCCCCCGACGAAGCGGGCATGACGGAGGATTTCCTGAAACAGATCGCCAAAATGGCGGGTGGCCGCGGCTGCATCATCCGCAACGGAACCATGGTGTATGCCTGGGGCGACATCGAACGTCCCGGAGATCTCGCTTCGGCCAGCAAACCTCTCTATAGCCATCTACTTTTCCAGGCTCTGGAAGAGGGACTACTGGAATCGGCAGATGACAAAGTGGCAACGTTTCGCCCCTGCCTGAGCGCCCTCAATCCGGACCTCCATTACAAGGATCGGGCCTTGAGCTTTCGCCATCTTGCCTTTCAAACCGCTTCGCTTGGATACAGGGAGCATCCGGGAGAAGCCTACGATTACAATGATCACACCATGGGCCTGTTCTGGGATGTCCTGGTCGAGGACGTCTTCAACACGCCCTGGTCTCAGGCGCGTGCCCGGTTGTTCGAACCAAAACTCGCCGGTCCGCTGCAATTTGAAGACCCCTTCAATTTTCCGGTGGATGGCAGAACTCGCGGTCGACCGAAAATGTCTCCACGTGATTTTGCCCGGTTCGGCTGGCTGTATCTGAACAACGGGCGTTGGCGGAATCAAAAGGTCATCAGTGCGAGGCACGCGCGCATGGCCGCTCACGACCCCCTGCCACTGGGTATCCCCAGAACACAAGCGGAGGAGACCGACCGTTGTGATACCCGTTCGATTGGGGGTGGCGGCAATCAAGCGGATCATCAGGGTGGTTACTCTTGGCTCTGGTGGCTCAACGTCGTTTCAAGGGACGGCCGTCATTGGTGGCCGGACGCTCCAGACGACATGTTCTGCGCACTGGGACACTGCGGTCAGCGGGGTCTTGCCATTCTTCCTTCGCAACAAATTGTGATGAGCTGGAATGATTCAAAAGAACTTCATTGCGACCGTGAACTCGGCAATCAAGTGTTCCGACTTTTGAAAGAATCTGTGCGTTGACCCTTCGGGTATCCCATTTCTTCCACGTAACCTTCCAGAAAATCCGGGTCCTCTTGAAGCTGAATGTGCTCCACACGGTCCAACAATTCCCCGAGTCGATCTTCGAGAAGATCGCCCATGCACAACGCAATTTTCGCTCCGCGAAGCGCGGTGTTTCCGGACGGAACAATCTTTTCAAGGCTTGATCGCAAAAGACCAATTCTCACCGCGCTCGCAGTGCTTACATAATTACCGAACGCGCCTGCGAGCCAGACCTGATCAAGCCCCTCTACATGGATGCCCCACTCCCGCGCCAGGATTCGGAGTCCCGCGCCGATTGCGCCCTTCGCCAATTGCAGTTCCCGGACGTCGCATTGATGCAGGAATACCGATTCCTGGAGCTGAACCGTCGGATCCGCCATGCGGCCGTTGGATTGAATCCATCCCAAATCCAATCCAACCGCAACGGCATCCACAAGACCGCTGCCGCATAATCCCCGGGCTTTCGCCCCTCCCAGCACATGGCAACTTAGTTCTCCGTTCACAACCGAGATCCGGGAAATCGCGCCGGTAACCGCCTGCATGCCCATTGAAATCCGCGCGCCTTCAAATGCCGGCCCCGCAGCGGTCGATGCGCAGACAAGCCTCTCCCTGTTTCCAACGACCATCTCCCCGTTCGTTCCGAGATCGACAAGGGCGCACGGATGCTCCATCTGGCACAGTTCCGTCGCCAGGATTCCAGCCACAATGTCGCTCCCCACAAATCCCGCGATGCACGGCAAAAATCGCACCGTTGGATTGGAAGTCATTTCCCCGGAGAATACCCAGCCCAATTCACCTGCCTCAAAACATTTCATCCCGCCGTCCACAAGCACGAAAGGATACTCCGACAGCGATTCGATCGGTAAGCCGCAAAACAAATGGTGCATGACCGAATTTCCGACAAAAACAACTTCCAGAATTTCAAAGATCTCCCTGGCACCCGGTTCATCGAGACCACCCCCGATCCTCGATGGGAAAACGCCCTGAATAAGGTTATCGATCATTACCCCTACCTGCGCGCGGACGAGACTCGTCAGTTTTTCCCTGCCCCCATGCCTCAACCCAAACTCGATGCGACTCATGATATCGGCCCCATGCCGACCCTGCGCGTTGAGACCACTCCGCACTCCCTTCACGCGTCCGGTCTTCAGGTCGATCAATTGTGCCACGATGGTTGTGGTCCCAAGATCGATGGCGATTCCATAACCTTCGCGCGGCACGAAATCAAACATTGAATCGTCTCCCAGAATCGACGCCTGCCACTGTGCCAATTCGAGCACCAGATCTCCCTGAGCGACCAGCCGGCACCCGAGGCGCCAGCCTTCTTCCAACCGGTTTTCGGGGATTAAGTCGCGATCATCGCTGGTAGCCGGGGCAATTCCTTCAAGCACCCGGATACGGCATCCCTTACATTTCCCATTTCCTCCGCACGGAAACTCGACGCCCTGCTCAAACAGCGTATCCTGTAGCAAGCTTCCTTTGGCAACTTCGATCCTTTTTCCAAGCGGGAGCAGTGTCATGAATACCGATTTACTCATCACGGGGCATGTTCGATCGCGTACCGGATCAACGCCTCAAGGTTTTCTTCCGGAGTCTCCCGAGGGACTTCGCAACCCGCCCCAACAATAAATGCCGGACCCGCTTGCCGGTGGCATTCTTGAACAGCTTGATCCACTTCGCGCGGAGCGCCATTGAGAAGGCATTTCACAGGATTGATGTTTCCGAGCAATATCTGCTGCGCCCCCATGGCGGCTCGCCCCTCGGATATGGGCACAGGATAATCCAGATCGACAATATCGCATCCGAGTTGTCCCATACCGGCAAGAGCGAAACGCGTATTACCGCAGATGTGAAGACGCACTTTCGCGCCCATGGCACGAATCCTGTCCGCCAACTGCATTTCGACCGGCTGGATCAATTGACTGTAAATCTGAGGCCCCGCCAGCGACGCGGCCGCATCGCCAATCCCAATCAAATCTGCCCCGGCATCAATCTGCGCCTTCGCAAACTGCGTCTCCATTTCGAGAATGAACTGGAACAAGTCGCGAACGAAATCCGGATCGTCATAAAAATCAAGCATCAGAGTATTAATGCCGCGAAGATCCGCCCCCTGCGCACAAGGACCTTCAACCCAACCTTCAATCAGTTTTTCGTTCCCCACACGCTCCTTAAACAAAGCCACCGCGCGCACGCGATCCGTCATCCGCCCTCCCGCAAGAGAATCTGGTATCCGAAGCGAGGCCAATGTTTTCTTGTCGACGAGCAACGCGTTCTCTTCGATAAAGGCTGGAGGTTGATCCTCGAACACTTCGATGGCAGCACCGCAATCAGCCGCTTCTCGAGCGGGATCAGAAATGCACGAAACGTGGTCAATATTGAATCGCTCCGCTGTCCTAATTTGAGCTTCAACCAAAACCCTGTGGTCGAAAGCATAATCCCGATAAGAGGCACCGATGTAATTCGCCGCGTATTGCATGGTGATCGGCATTGCGGGCAACCGATCCGTAGTTCCCCCGCTCAACTGGGCAAGGATGCGTTCGCGGCCGTTCATGGGAAGAATGAAAATCCGAACCAAGTTGAAGGCATTCGGGACCGTGAATGCCCGTCGCGACGTAACGCCGATTGACAATCGGCTGTACCGCAGGTTGGCAACCTGCGATACGGCAGACTACCAGTCTGCGCTACATTGAACCTCAGGTTCATGGGGAACAATCGGCACC
>CALBIE010000581.1 GCA_937893495.1 uncultured Verrucomicrobiales bacterium
GAGATAAACGCGATAGCCGCCCTTCTGCCAAAGCAGGAACTTCAACAAGCGTTCGGCATAACGAAGATTCAGCGCATCGTGCCCACCATCGGCCGGCAGGAGATGCGTCCGGACCGTGGAACGCGTTCCGTCGCCGCGCTCGACACACAGCCCGAACGGTTGTTTGCCGTTCTGTTCGGCCACTGACTGAAACGCCCGATTCCACAACACCGCCGGCGTGAAGCCGGGATCGAGAACAGGAATATGCTTCGGCGCGATTTTCAGTGAGGACGACATTTCTTCCGGCGGTCGCTTGAAATCGGCGGGCCCTATTCAAATTTCGTCGCGGCACCGTGGCGGAAATAAACGGTCGAAACTGCGACGAGAATCAAAATAATCGTAACACCGGTAAGCGCGGGAATCTTGTCCGGTTTGCGATAGGCGAAGCCAGCCATGGCCGACAGCCCCAGCCAGCAAACCACCTTGACGATGATCCATATTGGGAATCCGAGCTTCATCACCGCCAACAAGCCAAAGCCGCCGATCAGCATCAGCAACGACAGGATCCCGGTGATCATCATCGTTCGCTTTTTGTTTTTTGGATCGGGATTGGCGAAGGCTTGAAAGATGAAGGCGGTCAGCAGAATCATCGAGACGATGTGGACCACCTGGTAAATCTGTGTTTTCATTGCGGGCAATGGGACGGTGAACGGCTACGCGGGTCAATCCCCATTTTTCCACTATGATAAATCGGAAAAGACCGCTGCTTACCGTAAACTAGTTTCGTTTTCACCGACGGGTAATCTGTCCACATCATCCTAAGCGCGTGCAAAAGGGTTTTCTGAGTGCGGGCGGGCAGAACTGCCAATCTGGCATAGCTTCGTAGGATACTTGCTCTCTCGAACCGATGAATAACGAGATAATTCTTGCGCTCTCTGAACTAAACAAATCTAAACAAATATTCAGCAACTTACTGTTCGGTACAAGGTACACTCGACAGAGAAGGGAATTATCTGAAAATGGACGAGATTCGATTCAATTGCCCCGATTGCGGACAGTTAATCAGCATCGAGTGTGATTTCGTCGGCATGGAGATTTGCTGTTCTTCGTGTGCTGGCGAGGTAATGGTGCCTGCAGAATCGACGGTCGACGTTGAAAACAAACCGTCCGCATCAAAATCAGCAGAGCCAGCGACAGCTTCGATTGACGGTGAATCAGGCGAGGATGAGATTGACGGAATACCTGATTTTACGGAGCACATCGAAAGGGATCTGACATGCCCCGTGTGTTGGACAGAATTTGAAGCGGGTGACCTCATGCACATTGCAGTGCATGACGATTTGATAGGAGACCCGATTATCGGACCGGATGAGCGTCAGCGGTTTCTTGCAACGCGATTTAACGAAGTCGGACATGCTTTGGACGCGATGGGCATTCCGTGTTCTGAATCGCCAGTCCAAATTGCAGGAGGCGACTGCCTCCCGGATTCGTAAATCAGGTTCAACACATCATCTCGATTGTTGGTCAACCCAGTTCTGGAAAATCATACTACCTTGCCGTTGCAACGAGGACTCTTAGTCAATCGCTTTTCGCGGCCTTTTCGGTGTCCTGTCAGGATGCGGATCCCAAGGGAAACATCGAACTGACTGACCTCCGTAAAACACTTTTCTCCGCCGGGTCTCCCGGGGATGCATATCTGAACAAGACCCAGTTAAACGGCGCGATGTATCAGCGCGTAAACCTGAATGGTCGTGAGGTGTTCCTGCCGAAGCCGTTTGTGTTTACGATGACCTCAACGGAAAACACCGAATATTCTTGTTCACTTGTTTTTGAACTGTAGTCAGCTACTACTTCCAGCGATAACATGGGCGAAAACTGGAGGTGACCCAGCAACTGGCTGGAGTCTTCATGATCGGATTAAGAAAAAGATCCCCATTAATGCGGGAGATCTGAACGAGGAACCTTGGGAACGGCTGTTCCATTGTGAAACTAAGCCCGGAATTATTTTTCAATTTGCGTCTAATATTTCTTCGGCCTTCTGTGAATCTACAAACGTCCTATTGTCATCCCCATCAGGTTGTCCTTCTAATTCCGCCGAGGTTTATAATCCTTCTCTAACTGCCATTGATTTCAAATATCGCCTCAACCTCGACCGCCGCACCGGTCGGCAACGCTGCGAATCCCAGCGCGCTCCGGGCATGGTAGCCATCGCCATCCTTGCCAAAGATTTCATGCAGCAGATCCGATGCGCCATTGATGACCAGATGCTGGTCGGTGAAATCCGGCGCAGAATAAACGCAACCGAGCAGCTTGATGACCCGCAGACCATCCAGCGTGCCATGTTCCTGGTGAACGGAGCGCAGAATCTTTTTCGCGCAGTCTTTGGCCGCCTCATAACCCTGCTCCACGGTCAAACCCTTGCCGAGCACGCCTTTCAGGTCGCTGGTGTGGCCGGACGTGATCAGGAGATTGCCGGACCGGATGCAGAGTTTCAGATAGCCGGGTTCAATTGTGTTGAAGGCGACTCCGAGTTCGGATGCTTTTTGTTCAGGATTCATTATTTCTTGTTGTTGTGAATGTGTTTCGACAGCCCACGCCTCATTCGGCCGGAACCGCCCGCAAATGGTTGATGCGAGACTTTTCGATATTTGAGCCGACAAATCAACAGTGGGTTCTCAGGGGAATCAATTTCAACCGGAATTCCGAAGTTGGGTAGCACACCCGCCTCGGGTGTGACTGGCCGCGCCTCGCGGCCAGCCGTTTGCGCTCGGGACTGCCACGAACGCTCGAACCTTTTCCGTGTGACCGAATTTTCCGCGAGAGCGCAGCCCCCATGCCATTTCGGAATTCTGGTTCAACCTGAAATCGCCGACTATCAACCGGCACTGGTCGTCGATTCGAGTTAATAACTCCGCTTTTGAATTTTCTGCAGACCCATAACGCCTCAGGCTTCCCTGAGGAATTCCCCGGTGAAATGGATGTTCAGGGCGAACTGATTCCTGATTGTATCTGCTATCGTTAGAATCCCCGCTCCCGGCATTCGTGGTCAAGTTCCCGCCAGTCTTTGCCAACGCTGAACGTTACCGCGCCTGACGGGGACTGATTTTCAATCAACAACTGATGCATGCCCAGTCGTTTCACTCGCTTTTTCAGGATTGCACCAACTTTGTTTTCCTCCGCAACCATCCCGGCATACAGCAGGGCGAACAACTTCTCCATCACCAGGGAATGGGATTCATAGCTGGCGGCGAGTGAAGCGATCTTATCCACGACCGCGAGGTCCAGATTCGTGGTGGTCTGTACAAAGACCCGCACGAAATCCGCGTAGATGCGCTCGCGGCCAAACTTTTGCGCCAGGTTCTTTAACGCTGTGAAATACTCGATGTCTTTGGGCGCACGTCGCTTACCGTTTTCAGTCAGGAAAACGCACCAGTCGTCGAATGAGCCGCGATCAAATTCCAGCAGGCTTCCATCGGAAAACGTTTTGATGGGTCGATTCACTGACGCCGAGATTAATCGGTAATCAGTATTCAGTAATCTGTTTTCGGCGGTCGGTGAGGTTTGCCGAATCGCGGCGCAACTACGTGAATTGTGGTGAATTCAGTATCGCCTTGGTCTCCAGAAGTTGCCCTGCCAATTCCTTTCAATAAGCAAATGCAGTAGTCGGTGGTTAAGCGATTGCACACGGTAGTGCAGGCTCGGCTTCAATTGCTGCGAATGATCCTGATGGTGTCGTCTTCGCGGACGACGGTCTCGAAGCTGTGTTGGTAAGTCCCGCTGCCTATAATTCCTCGATATGGACTTCTGGCCGGGGTGGACATTGACTGCGTGAGCAGACTCTTTTTTCGCTCATCCGGCAGAGGACCGTTTTGAATCCAGTTGCGCGCGGCTTGATCGTCGTAGCGCATCCAGTAGCGGGCGACTTTTTCAATGCGGGGAATGTTTTTCTGATCCGTCCCGAGTTGCAGAACCCATTGGGCGGCCTGTTCCGGGCTGCCGGAATCGGCCGCGTCCACGAATGATTCAATTGCCCGCGTGCGGGAATTTCCCGGTGCGAGCGAATCTAGGAAGGCCGATGCCTGCTCGGCGTCGCTGCGCCCCCAGTTGTACATTACTGTTTTAATCGCGTTTTCCCGGGCCGGTCCTTCAGGAAACTGGGAAACCCAGGTCGCTGCCGAGGATGGCTCAGACCTTGACCAGGTGGATACGACACTGAGGGCAGCCGTATCCTGAACCTTGCCGGGTGGCAGGCCCGCCACGTATTGGGCGGCCGTCTCCGGCGATGAACTCGCGATGCCACTGATCAATCCGCTGACCACGTTGTTCCGAAGATCTCCGGCTGGAAGTGAGTTGACCCAGTTCAATGCCGCCTCGGAATCGGTTGCAGCCCAACGTGACGCGGCGCTTTTCAGGATACTCGTTTTGGTGCCGCTCTCCGGTAGTGTTTGCGCGAACTGAGTTGCGGCAACCGGGTCGGAATAAACCCAGCCGGAAACCAGGGAGGACGTGGCGCGATTTCGGGCATCTCCTTCAGGCAACGTCGCTATCCATTGTGAGGCTGCCTGCGGATCGGAACTGGCCCAGGATGACGCCACTCGCGAAATCAGATCCTTTTGCACGGCCGGATTCAATTCGCTTACGAATCGGGCCGCAGCGACCGGGTCATTGGCGGCAACGACACGGATAATATCCTCAGCCGCCTCTTTCTGATTGTTTGTTGAAGGCAGGGCCTTGGCCCATTGCATGGCCGCTGCCGGATCGGTCGCCGCCCAACTGCGTCCGATGTCGTCATAGAGCCGCGCCCGGCTCGAACTAGTGTGCTGGGCGTTAAATAGCTATTCATAATCAATTCTTCGTGCTGAC
>CALBIE010000582.1 GCA_937893495.1 uncultured Verrucomicrobiales bacterium
TCTTTGCCTTTCAACGCCATGCTCAATTGTTCTTGGCATTTCTTTTTAAGGTGGTACCAATCCAAGATAATTCCAATATTCATATACCATTTGAAGCACTTCAGAATGGTGGCGTTTAGAGTTCTGTGTCCATCCGGTGCGCCAGGCTAAGTCTGGCTGATCTTGTAACCTGAAAGGAGGTTACCCTGTTAATTTCTCGTTCAGCAGGTAGCGGAGCGGGCGATCCGTGGAGTAATCCACGGTGTCGAAGCCCCGCCGAGCGAACGCGCGAGCCGTAACGCAAGTGAACCCGATTCGGCCTCGTTACACAACTGGAGAGTGGCCAGCCCGCCGGATAGTGGTGAAGCCCGTCGCCGATGGTGAAGAAACGAGCATATGCAGCCATTGGGCCTCCCGGGGTGATTGGGGACAGCGCGTGCGGAAGGATCAGTCGAGGAACCTGGGAGACCCATCGCAGTGGTGAGCTATTCGCCAACGTGTGTAGGGAAAACATAACCTTCATGCGGCTGCGTTGGGAGTCGGAGGGGTCCATAGTAGCAAGGAAGCGGCTAATTACCGTGGAGCCAAGGGACCCTACTGAAGACATGTTTGTGTAAGATAGGAGATGATCCGATTGGTAGCAGTACCTACTACGGGAAAAGTGGGAAAGCCTGAAAGGGTTTTGCCCCACAGCGTCCTTTCCTTGAGACAGAAACTGGGCCGGAAGGCCAAGCAGGAACCGAAGTTTCGCTTTTACACATTGTATGGTCATATCAGCCGTAATGATGTATTGGCGGCGGCGTGGCGTCTGGTACATGCCAACAAGGGTGCGGCAGGCGTAGATGGCATATCGATTAAGATGGTTGAGGCTCAAAAAGGAGGTGTGGCCGCCTTTCTGGAGGATATTCAGAAAGAGTTGCGCACAAAGACCTACAAGCCACAACCAGTGCAACGGGTTTTTATCCCCAAAGCCAATGGAAAGATGCGGCCGCTGGGAATTCCAACGGTGCGAGACCGGGTTGTGCAGACGGCGACGCTTTTGATTTTGGAGCCAATATTCGAGGAAGATTTTGAAGATTGCTCCTACGGTTTTCGTCCTGGACGGTCGGCCCATGATGCGCTTGAAGAAATTCGCGGTCACATCAAGTCTGGCTTTTGCGCAGTGTATGATGCAGATTTGAAGGGGTATTTTGATTCGATCCCCCATGACAAACTGGTCGCATGCCTTCGCATGCGTATCACGGACCGTCACGTATTGAAGTTGATCCGGATGTGGTTGGAGGCCCCTGTGGCCGAAAAGTCCGGGAAGCGCGGGGGAGGTACAGCTTCCCGCACCAAGAAGGGAACGCCTCAAGGAGGTGTGATTTCTCCTTTGCTTGCCAATATTTATTTGCATTGGTTTGACAAGGTGTTCCACCGACCGGGTGGCCCTGCGAATTGGGCCAATGCCAAGTTGGTGCGCTACGCTGATGACTTTGTGATCCTGGCGCGGTATGTTGATGGTCGAATCATTGAGTGGGTAGAATCGAAGATTGAAGGTTGGTTGGGTTTGGAGCTTAATCGGGAAAAGACGCAGGTCCTGAATCTGCAGAAGGTGGGGGAAACCCTTGATTTTTTGGGTTATTCGTTCCGGTATGACCGCGATCTTAAAGGCCGGGATTATCGGTATCTGAGTATGTTCCCATCGGCTAAGGCGCTGGCTCGTGAGCGGGATCATCTCCGTGATCGGACCAGTTCTCGGATGTGTTTCAAGCCGATCCCAGTTCTGATTGACGAACTCAATGAACATCTGCGCGGTTGGGCGAACTACTTTGGGCGTGGATATCCACGCCAGGCTTTTCGGGAAATCAACACGTATGCACGTGAAAGGCTTTATTGTCATCTGTCTCGTCGCAGTCAACGTCCATGGCGACCACCGAAAGGAACAACCTTTTATGCGCAATTTGCGCGGATGGGGCTGATCTATTTGTGATAAAGCTCGGTTCATAACTGTGCATGCCCAAGGCGAGAGTTTTCAGGAAAGCCGGATGCGGGAAATCCGCATGTCCGGTTTGACGAGGGGGAGGGGGTTTCTCCCTCCCTACTCTACTGAAAAACTGAAATCGTTTTTCTGCAAGGTCATTTTCGAAAATAAAGGTTATCAAAAAACAAAGAACCGCTCTGATTCCATGGCCGTTCAAAGTATAGGCCCGATCTTTGACGGTTCTGAGAGGGGCCGGGGCCAACAAGTAACCAAGGTAAAGCGATCTTATGATATGCAGTAGCCGCGTGCGGCGAGGCGTAGTCTAAGACGTTTCACGGGTCGGTTGCTTGAAGAAACCGGTCTACTCGACACGCCTCTTGGAGGCCTCACACAAATGGCTTTTTGGAGTGCATTTTCCCCAGTTCTGGAAAGTGAAGGATGCTGATACAAAACTTCCGTTTCATCTTTCAAATCTGTAATGCTTCACCTTCGGTGAGCCGAGATGGTTCAGATTTGATATCTTTTTCGCTGGCAACCCGGTTTTTGCCGGTTCTCTTGGCCTGGTAAAGGGCCTGATCGGATCGGTCAATGACGGTGGAAACCGAATCGTTTTTGCGAAATGAGCTCGCGCCGATACTCACCGTAATGGAGAGGCCTTTGCCTCCCTTTTCTTTATCGGTTGTATAGTGGGTTTCTGCAATCGTTTTTCGG
This sequence comes from uncultured Verrucomicrobiales bacterium, assembly GCA_937893495.1. Lineage (GTDB taxonomy): Bacteria > Verrucomicrobiota > Verrucomicrobiia > Limisphaerales > JAYPXF01 > CALBIE01. The sequence continues at coordinate 2,654 of CALBIE010000582.1, forward strand.
AGGCGTTGTGCCTTTTTTAGAGCATTTCGCAGTGATGCCCCCGGGAGGACTATGATGAATTCTTCGCCACCGTAACGTGCCAGGAAGTCTTCATCGCGGATGAATTCAGCGCACTTTTTAACTAAGGCTACCAGAACCCGATCACCGATCTGATGTCCATACCCGTCATTAATCTTCTTGAAATCGTCGATATCAAGCATGAGTAATGAAAAAGGTGAGCTTTTGATTGAATTTTGGTCCACGATTTTGCGTATATAGCTGTCAAAGGCTTCCCGGTTGTATGCCTTGGTGAGGCCATCGGTCATTGCCTTGGTCTTAACCTTTTTCAGTTCTACGTTAAGGCTGCTGATCTGTTTGGCGAGTGCCTCCATCTGCTGCCTGTCCTGTTCCTCTTTCTTGCGCACGATTGCCTGAATTGACATGACTTCTTTTTTTATATTTTTCTTCATGGTCTTGATATCGTCGAGTATCGTTATGGCTTCGATCTGTTTACTTTGCCCATGCACCTTTCGATTGTATGTCTGGTTCTCCGTACCCAGGGTTGAAATCGCCGTTCTCTGAAGACCGATTATGTCCCATATTTCCCTTTCTCGGGTATTCAAATACTCTTTTTGTCCCCTGATGAAAGCGGGAATCGTTTTCTTACGTCTTTCAAAAATTGATTCAACAGTTTTCAATTTTTTTTCGGTAACGAATGTTTCTGACAAGTCATCAATCTGCTTAACAAATTGATCGGAACCGATTCCTTCAAAATCCATGGAAAAATCCTTCATGAACAGCAACAGCGCTCGGATAGCATTTAAATAGACGCCCTTCTTTTTCGCGTTGTCTCGGATTTCTTCAATAAATCTTTCCATATCAAAGGCCTCATTTTCCTTGTTTCTCGATAAATTTGCCATTAAATCTCCTTGTTCGGTGCCATGTTCAAAGGGGACCGTTTTTCTCGAAATCAGTTCCGCTAAATTACGCTTCTGCCTTAAGCAATTTTGTTATATATGATGGCAATGACCCAATGACCTCCATCGGTGCATTCAAGGGTCTTCGTTTGTCAATTTGTATTTGAGGTGATTCAGCAATATTTATACTCCCAAGATCGATTGGATCCGGCTTTTTTGCCAGGGGTCGGCCATTGGTATCGGTGCACGGAAGAATAATCGGACCATCACTTAGAAGTACGTACGCCATTTGACCATTCCTCAAAGTGAGTATGCTTCCGGGAGGATAAATGCCGATACTTTTTACGAATGAATGCAGAATTACTTGGAGGAAGGGATCTTTATTTGCATAGGTGCGGAAAATACTTGTTACAGCGTTGATAGGATTGAAGGCATCTTTGTAGCACCTTTTACTTGTCATCGCATCATAAATATCGGCCAGTTTTGCAATTTTGACATATGGCGGGAGTTCAATGGGCAGTTTGTTATCGGGGTAACATCTTTGTTCGTGATTAAATAAACCACTATGGTGATTGCTGAGTATGTTTTCAATAGTCGCATTATTTATTCTGTTTTTTTCAAGGACCTCAAGGCCTTTTTCGTAAGAATGGGTCTTTACGATTTGAAATTCTTCTGCAGAAAGGCCTCCTTTCTTATTTAATATTTCGTCCGGAATCAGCACC
>CALBIE010000583.1 GCA_937893495.1 uncultured Verrucomicrobiales bacterium
TCCAGACGGTCTGGATTCATCAGGGCGTTCAACCGTTCGGAGGCGGGAACAACAACCTGCTCATCCACACCGGCCAGGGTGATCTTTACGCGGCAGACGGCATTTTGGAAGAAACGTTCGTTCATGAGGCCAGTCACACCTCACTCGACGCAGCCCACGCCGCCGCATCGGGCTGGCTCGCCGCCCAAACGGCTGACCCCGAGTTTATCTCCACCTACGCTCGGGACAATCCAACCCGCGAGGACATCGCCGAAAGTTTTCTGGTGTGGCTGGCAGTCCGTCTGCGCGCGACCCGGATTTCTCCGACCCTGGCCGGCATGATCACCACGGCGATTCCACAACGGCTCGCTTATTTCGACATCCAGAACTTTGACATGAATCCAATCACACCGGATCCGAGGCCAACGGTTTCGCTCGCGGGATATGAGCCAAACGAAATTGTGCTTTCCTGGCCGACCAACTCGGTTGGGTTCACTTTGCAATCGACAACGGTTTTTACCGCAGGGACGACATGGGTCAATTCAACCAATGCGCCGATCGTGCTCAACTCACGTTTCACGATCACGAATGGCGTCACGGGTACCGCTCATTATTTCCGGTTGAACAGGCCGTAATCGTCCGGTCGCGCTTTCCTGGTTCGGACAGTGAACTCATCGCCTCCTTCAACGACGGGGCCGTGGTTGAATTCTAATGAAGCAATGATACGACACTTTTGTCATTCATTGAAATTGCTCCCTTACTTCTATGAACACACCAGATGAACTGTCCCGACGACAAATGCTCAAAGCCGCTGCGTTGACCGGAGCCGCGCTGGCAGGGGCCGGATCCCTCGCACCATCTCGTGCTTCAGAACAGCAGATTCAAAATTCGATAATCGATCGGAAAACCGACGTTTCTGCTGAATGAATTCCGCGCTCCAACTGCATCGTTCCGGTTTATTCCAAATTCCGAAATCAAAAAAGAGGAGTGCCCTCTCGCGGCAAAACCAATCGCGCGGAAACGATCCGAGAGTTCGTGTCAGTGTCGCGCGCAAAACGCTGACCGCGAGGCACGGCCAGCCACACCCGGGGCAGCCGTGCTCCCCAACTGCGAAATTTGGAATTCGGGTTTCGGGCGACCCGATTCCAACTTCGCCTCCAGTTACTTGAACGGGTTGCTCTCACCCCACGGGCGCAGCCAGTGGCAGGTGTAGCCGCCCGGATTCTTTTTGAGGTAGTCTTGATGCTCGGCTTCGGCATTTGACCAGTTCTTGACGGGCTCGACCGTGGTGGCGATCGGGCTTATCCAGTGACCGGACTTTGCCACCTCCTGGATAGCCTCGTGGGCGATCTGCTTCTGCTTGTCGTCGGCGAAAAATATCGTGCTGCGATAGCTGGAACCCATGTCGTTGCCCTGTCGATTGAGCGTGGTCGGATCGTGCATGCGGAAGAACCATTCGGTCAGCAGTTTCTTGAACGAAATCTTTGCCGGGTCGAATACGACGCGCACGGCTTCGGCATGCCCGGGATGATTGCGATAGGTCGCGTTTTCGTTGTCGCCTCCGCAGTAGCCGACTTCGGAGTCGATCACGCCGTCGATCTTGCCGAGCAAATCTTCCATGCCCCAGAAGCAGCCGCCGGCAATGATCGCAATCTCCGTCTTCACGGTTTCACCGGCGGTCTTGACCGGCAATAGCCCGGCTACCGCGAACGGTTTGAGGTAATTGCCGTAACCTTCCTGCTCCATCTTCGCGAGCGGCACGAAGCGCAACGCCGCCGAGTTGATGCAAAAGCGCAGTCCGCCGCGATCGGGCGGACCATCCTCGAACACGTGCCCCAGATGACTGTCGGCCTGACTGCTGCGCACCTCGGTACGCACCATGCCGACCGAGCGGTCCGATTTCGAGGCAACCGCGCTTTCCTCAATGGCCCGAGTAAAGGCCGGCCAGCCGCAGCCCGAGTCGTACTTGTCGAGGCTGCTGAAAACGGCCTTCCCGCTGACGACGTCAACGTAAATGCCCGGATCAAAATGCTTGTCGTAAACACCGGTGAAGGCCCGCTCGGTGCCGTTCTTCTGCGTGACGTCATATTGAACAGGCGTCAGCTTTGCACGTAATTCCTCGTCTGAAGGTTTCATAAACTTTTCGTTTTTTGCCATCGATCCGGCTTTGTCCGATTGATTACCGTCCCGCACGGAGGCGGTCTGGCCGTCGCCGCCAGAGCCCGAGTCTCCGACACAGCCCGCGGCGATCAGCACGATTGCCGCCTGAATCAGGACCAGGGTCAAACTTTTGCGTGGTTCGTCTTTCATAAAATGGCAACAGCTGATGCAGCGTAAGCGGAAGTATCCTGAGCCACGGAGATTGACTGAGCAACAACCAACCGGACAATCTGCGCCAAAAACAAGAGAGGCGCATTCGGGCTTTTGTAAAGGGGCCGTCTGTCCAAATTGTTTGAGCCTGCTTAAAATACTCCGGCTTAACCGGAACCATGCAATTGGAGCTGTCGGAGCGGGGAATTCATTCCGCAGACGCGTCCACTTTCCACCAGCGTTCTCGCGCCTTCCCATGTCGTCGGATCTCCCCACCATTTCGTGTTTCAGAACCACCCATCGAAATTCACGGAAGCCGATTGGCAAATCCACACTTCTGCGGCATGAATGCCGCGCTCCTTCTGCATCGTTCCGGCTTAAAGGGTGACATTCTCAAGCTCCAATTACCGGGATTCGAGCCTTGTTCAATCCTCTTTGATTCGGATGTTGCGGAATTGCACCAGTGAGGCGCCCCATTCGCCGGCCTTCCGCTCCGAGTGAAGCTGTAGAGCCAAGGGTCCCCGGAGAGGCACTCCGGGCAATTGGGCATTCTCAATAATCCGGTGGCCGTTGAGGGTAACGGCAAGGCGGTCGCCTCGCATCACGATGTGGAAGGTGTTCCACTCACCCACTAACCGGTCCGCTTTCATTTTCGGCGTCACCCCGGCATGAACTTGAGCGGAAAACTTTCGATCAGTCCGATATCCCCAGACTTCGCCCGAACCAATCGGCCAGCACCAGATGTTCACCTGGGACTTGTGCTGTCCGCGAAGAAAAACACCGGAGTCGGTGTTGGGCACGGTGACCGTGACGATGTTGCCGACGGCGTCCTTCTGGTAGGTGCCGTCGGGCAGAATGATCCGGGCCTTCCGGTTCACGAATGGGCTCTCCTTGATCCGCCAGTCCAGCCACAGTTCGAAGTCACCGTATTCCTTTTTAGTCCATAGATTCCGGTCCCCCGACGCGTCACCAAGAGGGTTGCAGTCGATGACGCCATCCACGACGCTCCAATCACGATTGTCCGACTGGCGGGTGGTCCAGCCGTCCAGGTCCTTGCCGTTGAACAGAGTGACGAATCCCTCCGTTGAAACCTCTTTTGGTTCCATGTACCCATTGCCGACGGCGAGCAGGAAGAGGCACAGGGAAATAAAACCAGCTTTGTTCATGACCGATGTTCACGCGTTCACTCCCGGTTGGCAAAGCGAAAAACGGATTGCGGCAGCGCCCTGCTGCACGGGCGTTCTTGTCGGTTTTCCGTTCGTGGTGAGCACGTGGATTTCATGCGCCCAATGGAGATTGGGATTGAGAACAGGTGACAGTCCCGTTTCCGCGCGCTGGCCGATGTACCGACTGAATTTCAAAACATCACTGCGGTGACCAAGGCGAACGTCTATTTCGACGGCAAGGCGGTGAGTCACACCTTTCTGTTTCCCGATGGCTCGAAGCGGCATGCGCAGAAGGCAGTAAATTTCAAGTAGGCCAGGGGGCATTACCGATTCCCTGCCTCAATGCTGTAATATTTCCATGGTAGGCGGGTCCCCTGCTCCGGCGTAAATCAGGAGTTCCCGGAACAACCTGATTTCCACCTTTCACACGATTAGAAAATCAGTTCCAATGCCACCCATGAAATCCACTGTCCGCATGGCTTTATTGTTGGCGGTGGTTTGGTCAACCGCTTCGGCGACTGCTGGAACTCCTCTCTCGGCGCTGCAGGCGTATCTCAAGGCCTCCAATACCGACCAGTTCGACTACTTCGGCTGGTCCGTGGCCGTATCTGGAGACACGGCAGTCGTGGGGGCGTATGGAGAAGGCAGCAACGCCACGGGGGTCAATGGGGACGAGAGCAACAACGCTGTGATCGGTTCCGGAGCGGCCTACGTGTTTGTGCGCGACGGAACGACGTGGACGCAACAGGCGTACCTCAAGGCCTCTAATACCGGCCTGAACAGCAACGGCGGAAACGTCACCTTCGGAGGCGACAACTTCGGCTGGTCCGTGGCAGTGTCCGGAGATACGGTGGTGGTGGGGGCTGCTCAAGAATTCAGCAACGCCACGGGGGTCAATGGGGACGAGAGTAACAACGCTGCGATCGGTTCCGGAGCGGCCTACGTGTTTGTGCGCAACGGAACGACGTGGACGCAACAAGCTTATCTCAAGGCCTCCAATACCGGCGCGAACGACAACTTCGGCTGGTCCGTGGCCGTGTCCGGAGACACCGTGGTGGTGGGGGCGAATGGAGAAGACAGCAACGCCACGGGGGTCAATGGGGACGAGGGCGACAGCGATGCGGTCTTTTCCGGAGCGGCTTATGTGTTTGTGCGCAATGGAACGACGTGGACCCAACAGGCTTATCTCAAGGCCTCCAATACCGCCTGGTTCCACGACTTCGGCGTTTCCGTGGCCGTGTCCGGAGATACGGTAGTGGTCGGGGCGGATGGAGAAGACAGCAACGCCACGGGGATCAATGGGGACGAGAGCAACCACGCTGCGGGTTCTTCCGGAGCGGCCTATGTGTTCGTGCGTAGCGGAACGACGTGGACGCAACAGGCGTACCTCAAGGCCTCCAATACCGACGCATTCGACCAGTTCGGTATTTCCGTGGCAGTGTCCGGAGATACGGCGGTGGTGGGAGCTAATAAAGAAGACAGCAATGCCACGGGGGGCGATGGGGACGAGGGCAACAACGCCGCGTTAGATTCTGGAGCGGCCTATGTTTTCGTGCGCAACGGAACGACGTGGACCCAACAGGCTTATCTCAAGGCCTCCAATACCGGCCCTTACGACTTCTTCGGCTTGTCCGTGGCCGTGTCCGGAGACACGGCGGTGATCGGGGCGTATCCAGAGGACAGCAACGCCACTGGGGTCAATGGGGACGCGAGCAACAACGATGCGACCGATTCCGGAGCGGCCTACGTGTTTGTGCGCAACGGAACGACGTGGACGCAACAGGCGTACCTCAAGGCCTCCAATACCGGCGTGAGAGACTATTACGGCTTTTCCGTGGCCGTGTCTGGAGGCACGGCGATGGTCGGGGCGTATCGAGAAGACAGCAACGCGACGGGAGTCAATGGGGACGCGAGCAACAACACTGGGTTCGATTCCGGAGCGGCCTATGTGTACACCGTTCCGGGCGGTGCTGTAACTCCGCCATCCCCGTTAGTTGTGTCAATTACTGGACCCGCCGGAAGTAATGTATCATTCCGCGTGCAGGGCCCGCCCAACTCTCCCGTAACCATTGAACACCGCTCCTCGTTCAGCACGGGAAGCTGGCAAATCCTCCAAAGCGGCACGACGGATGGCGGCGGGGCGTTTAATCACACGGACACGGGCGCGGCCTCCGGAATGAGCAAGTACTATCGGGCGCGCACGAATTAAAGGTGTTCGCACTTTTTACACTTTCGCCATTTCATTAGAGGATCGATAAACGCGTTCTTAACAATTGTGAAGGTATTAGTCCGGACAATTGAGAATCACTTTCACCGCGTAGAAGGCAGCGGTCTCGCGCGGGCGCGACGTTTCATGATTTGGTGGGCAATCGCTGGCTCATCTCCTCGCCCAGTCAATTGAACTGCTACTGCACGCTGATTTCAGTTGATAAATTTGATGGAAATATCATAAACGAAACCGACCCGTTTCCGTTGGATGATGAACGGTTGGCAGGAGTGTGGGCGGGGTGAGGGCAAGAACGGAAAACTCCCAGTCAATCAACTATCGAAAAACGGCCAAGCCGGGGAGTGTGGTGGCCACGCACTTTCCCAACGCACGCCCCATGGTCCCCCTAACCAACCAGATGTGACCAGCATAGGTGTCCTGTGTTACACCACCCCCGGCTGGAACGCGGCCATATAATTCCATTTTAAGTCCGTGGCACCAATAGTAAGTCAACTCCTGCTTGGAGTTGTTCACGAAGCGGATTTTTGTCGCTGCGCCCCCCTGCTCCGGCAGCCTCGCAGTTGGTGGATGAATTTTGAGACTCGTCCAATACTTTTGGCCGTGCGATGCGGCAGTAAAGAAGAGGCAAGTGCCTACGGTAAGCAGCAATACTGCCACTTTGTTTCGAGTGAACATGTCGGCCATGCTATGCTGGCTCCAACATGCTTCAAGGGTAAAACCCGCCGCCACGTCTGAAGAGTCCAACGACGGGCGCATGCTCGGCGCCAAAAACGGAGAAAGAATGAAGAATCCCCGGAAACAGGTCCCGACGATTGACAACGCCGTCGGGGGGCATTTTCGGTGGTTCAGATTCCGCGCCCGCAGTCGCCAGTGCGATATCATTTAGTATCATTGTCGCAGTCGAGTTGGATCAACCTACACCAGAAAACAACGCGCGAATCGGTTCACCCGCGGCAATCGGGAACGGCCGTCCCAGCGGATCAATGATCTCGCGTTTGTGATCCAGTCCGAATCTCCAAAAAACAGTCGCCGCAAGATCACCGGGCGTGACCGGATTTGAGTCCGGGTAGGCTCCGCTCCGGTCGCTGGCTCCATACACGGCGCCGCCATTCACTCCACCTCCGGCAACGACAATGCTGTAGCAGTTGGGCCAGTGATCGCGTCCGCCATTGGCGTTGATTCGCGGTGTCCGGCCGAACTCACCCATGGCAATGACCAGAGTCGATTCGAGAAGACCGCGCTGTTCGAGATCGACAATCAGGGCTGACAATCCCTGGTCCAGCGGTTGCAACAGTTCCCGATGCCGGGGGAAAATATTTTCGTGGCTGTCCCAGTTCTCTTTCTGTCCGTTGCGCACGCCATTGTGAACATTGATGAAGCGTACACCGGACTCCACCAGACGCCGCGCCAGCAACAGGCTTTGACCGAGCTTGTGACGCCCGTACTGATTGCGTAACCGGTCTGACTCACGGTTCATTCGAAAGGCGTTTTGCACATTGTTGTTGTGGAGAAGATCGAAAGCTCGTTCCCGATATTTCTCCAGATTTGAATCGCCCGCGGGTCCGATGTTTTTATCCAGCGAATTCAACAACGTCTGCCGGGCCTTCATTCGAGTCGCGTTGATTTCTCCCGATTGGTTCAGGTTGTGAACCTGAAAACCCGGAAGGTTTGGATCACTGTTGATCTGCATCGGATCATGGCCTCCTCCCAGGAATCCGGCGTTCTGTCCCGGCAGGTCCACCACGTTATGCATCACGTGGGGCAGCGCCACGTTGGTCAGCGGATTGGTAGTCTGCGGCAGGGCACCGATCGCCGGCAAGTAGCTGAGAGTCGCTCCATGATTAGGAAAGTCCTGCGGGCGATCGGTGCCCAGAACCTCGCTGTTGCTCGTGGGCGGCCGGCCAATCATCGCCTGATACATCGCTGAATTGTGATTAGTCAGGTCGTGATGCATCGAACGAACTACCGCAATCCGATCCATGATTCGAGAACAGGCCGGTAAGTGCTCGCACACGATTCGGCCGGGAACATTGGTTCGAATCGGACGATATTCGCCACGGATTTCGGACGGAGCGTCCGGCTTCATATCCCAGGTATCGAGGTGGCTCGGTCCGCCATAGAGCATCAGCATGATACAGGACCGAATCGGGTTCTGACGCCGCAGCCCGTCGGCAAGCAGGCGGGATTGGTTGAGGGCCGAGGCCAAGGTGCCATACGCACCGGCCTGGAGAAAGTCGCGGCGTGAAGTCATGCGTTCCAGAATGCCGGGAATCTCAATCATTTTATTAATTCATCCCACGGACTCGACGAACAGTTTCCACATCGTTACCAGTCTCAATTCAAAACAAC
>CALBIE010000584.1 GCA_937893495.1 uncultured Verrucomicrobiales bacterium
CGTCGATGTCAATCACCTGCTTGTCCGGGCACGCCACCTTGGCGCCGAGCGCGGCCGGGTAACCGTATCCCATCGCACCGAGTCCAGCGCTGGTCAATAATTGCCGCGGGAAGGTGTATTGGTACCATTGGGCCGACCACATCTGGTGTTGGCCAACGCCGGTGGTGATGATGGCTTCGCCCTTACTCAAATCGTAGAGCATCTCAATCACCTGCTGGGGCAAAATGACCTCGCCCTCCTGGCCGGCGAGATGGTCCTTCATGTGATCAGAGGTCACCACTTCCTGCGTGACTTTATAGCTGAACGGCGCGCGTTTCTTCCATTCAGAAACCTGATCCAGCCAATGGCCGGGGTCGCGTTGAAGTGGATTCTTTGCGATCAACTCGTTCAAGCGCGATAACGCATATTTGATGTCACTGACAATCGGTAGATTGGCCGGCTTGTTCTTGTTGATTTCGGACGCATCGATGTCGATGTGAACAATGGTTCCCGTCTCGCAAAATTTTTCAACCTTGCCAGTCACGCGGTCGTCAAAGCGAACACCGAAAGCGAGCAACAAGTCGGCACCTTCGGCCACCTTTTGCTTGCGTCCGTCAACGTCCTGAAACTCTCCACTGACCGCCCAGTTCGCGTAGGCAGCGCCATGCATTCCGAGCCAGCGCAGAGATAGTTCGTGCGTTTCCGGGAAGGCGCCACAACCCATAATCGTCGTGGTCACCGGAATCCGGGTCGCTTCGGCAAACTTGCGCAATTCCTCCGATGCATTGCCGCTGATGATTCCGCCGCCGCAATAAAGTACCGGGCGTTCAGATTTTTCAATCAACCCGATGATCTCGTTCAGGGCAATGTCGCTGGCCTTCTTTTCCGGATTGTATCCCCGGATATTGATTTCCTTCGGGAAGACCGGCTGCGCTTTCGCTTGCTGAATGTTCTTGGGCAAATCAATCACGACAGGACCCGGTCGGCCCGTGGTGGCGATGTGGAAGGCTTCTTTGACGACGCGGGGAATTTCATTGATGTCGGTGATTAGATAGCTGTGTTTGACCACCGGAAGGGTCATGCCAAAAAAATCCGTCTCCTGAAATGCACCCTTGCCAATCATCGACTGTGGGACCTGTCCGGTGACGGCGACGACGGGAATGGAATCCATAAATGCATCGGCCAGGCCGGTGACAAGATTCGTCGCACCGGGGCCACTCGTGGCCATACAGACACCGGCCTTGCCGGTTGCGCGGGCATAACCCTCGGCCATGAAAACTCCGCCTTGTTCGTGCCGCGGAAGGATGGTGCGAATCTTTTTTGACTGCGTCAGCGACTGGTGAATGACCATGCTCGCTCCGCCGGGGTAGGCGAAGATAGTATCCACGCCCTCACGCTCAAGGCAGGCGACGAGGATGTCGCTGCCGGACATGGCCGGACCCACTTCAGCACGTTCGGTCGTTTCTTGTTTCGCTTCCGTTTTTTCCGTTATCTTGCTCATCGTATCTTTGGTTTTGCGGCGGAGAGTCATGGGATAACAAAAAACCCACGACTGTTTCCAGCCGTGGGTTTTTGTCGAAAGTATTTTTTACACCCGACAAGTCCCAGCGGCCGCCCGGCCTACGACCAGGACTCCGACTAAATCGACTTGCAGGGCAATTCTTCGCACGCGGGGGTAAGCGTAGAGAATTGTCTTTGGTTCGTCAAGCCCGGGTTTGAGCGGCCAGAAATTTGCAAGGCATTGCTGCACAACGAGTTGTAGCCGTAAGAGAGGGCGGCTGTGACGGCGAATTTGCTTTAGACCGGATCATTGCTGCGATATTCTTCGGGTATGGCGCGAACCGAACAGACGGACGGGGAAATGGATAAGGGCTTGCGGGATGTTATTGGCATTGTGCTGCTCGCGCTTTCTTTTTTCCTGCTCGTGTCATTGTTTTCATTCGACGCTAAAGACATTCGCTCTAATTACGTCTCGCTCGAACCGATCGGGCCTCGCCAATATCACAACCTGGCAGGGTATCTTGGTGCCCAGATATCCGATAATTGCTTCTTCTGGATGGGGGCCGCTTCATATCTGTTGCCACCCACGCTTCTCTTGCTTGGATTGGCACAGTTCTTTGAGTTGCTTGCTTTCCTCCGACGGCGTTGGACCTGGTTGATAGTCTGGGCTATCTGTCTGACGGGAATTCTTGATCTTTACGAATCTTCTTTTCTTGTCCTGCGCGACACCATGAATGCTCCAAGTGCAGGTGGTCTTGTTGGAAAGCACCTGAATCAATACTTGATTGAAAATCTGATCGGGAAACTTGGTTCAACGATTTTTTATGTTACTGCTTACATTGTCGGCCTCATCTACCTGACGAATTTTCAGGTGAACGATTGGGTCCGCACCTGGCGATTGCCGAAGGCTTCACCATTTGGCAAAGACGAATTGAGCAAGGAAGACGAATTCCGGCAACGCACGCTGGCGCTCGAAAAGGAAGCTAAAAAGCTCAAGAAGGAGATGCTCAAAGCCGGACAGGAATTGGACGACCCGGTCGAAACTAATTCGAAAAAGCGAAAAACGGAATCAGAGACTGAAGTGGTCGATAAAGATGAGGGCAGCAGTTTACTTGATTTACCAGAGCCGACGATTCGCGACATGACGATTCCCAAGGCGCGTCCGGTCGTTGATCCGGACGAGGAGACTGAAGAAGCAAATGGCAAGACGGCCGACGGTCTTGGGGAAGGTGAAACCATCCCGGCTGAAGAGGTGCGTGCCGCCGCTGGCACAGATGACATTCTCGGTAAAAAGAAGGGTAAAAAATCAGGCCGGGAGAAGACTTCCGACGACGCTGAAGCTGAGATTGATGAAGGCGAAGGCGATGAGGCAACTGATGATGAGGAGGGGGATGAATCCGACGAGGAGAAATCCGAGCCGGTGCCACTGCCAAAACCAAAGCGACCGATGCAGCGGCCACGCCCGGTGACAGTGGCCAGTGTGCCGATGATTGGGAACTATAAGAGGCCCGCGATGAGTTTTCTCCATTATGCCGAGGAGAATATCAAACCGTCCGAGAGCAAGGAGGAATTGATGGCCAACGCGCAGGTAATGAAAAATGCGCTGGGACAATTCGGAATTGAAGTTGCCCTCGGAGATATCACCAAGGGACCGACAATTACGCGGTATGAGTTGCATCCGGCTCCGGGTGTAAAGCTTGAAAAGATTGTTAATCTCTCAAATAACCTTACCGCCGCACTGAAGGCGGAACGCATTAATATTCTCGCTCCGGTCCCTGGGCGAAGTTCCGTCGGGATCGAAGTGCCCAATCGCGTGAAGACGAAAGTCATCATGCGTGACTTGTTTGAATCCGACGAGTGGGAGAAGTCAAAAGCGAAGATTCCGATTGCGCTGGGGAAAGATGTTTATGGCCATCCACTGATCGGTGATCTCGCCGACATGCCGCATCTTTTGATTGCGGGCAGCACCGGCTCGGGGAAATCGGTTTGTATCAGTTCAATAATTTGTTCGCTGCTGTACAAGTTTTCGCCCGACGAACTACGAATGGTGATGATCGACCCGAAAGTCGTCGAGTTGCAGCAATACAACTCACTGCCGCATCTGGTGGTTCCGGTTGTGACGGATCCCAAGAAGGTGACACTCGCGCTTCGCTGGGTCGTCAATGAAATGGAGAATCGTTACAAGATTTTCGCCAAGGTGGGCGTTCGCAACATTCACAGTTTCAACACGCGTTCGCGGGAAAAGGAAATGAAACATCAGCAACAGGAACTGCTGCTGACGGCGCAAAAGGAAAAGATCGAAGCCGGCGCAGACGGGTTTGCGGTTGAAGTTGACGAAGAGATCGTGGTGCCTCGCGAGGATGATATCGTGGTGCCCGATAAGTTGAGTTACATCGTTGTTGTGATTGATGAGTTGGCAGACCTGATGCTCGTGGCTGGAGCAGATGTGGAAATGGCTATCGCCCGTATTACTCAAATGGCGCGAGCCGCCGGCATTCATTGCATCGTGGCGACGCAGCGGCCGAGTGTCGATGTGATCACCGGTATTATCAAGGCGAACATTCCGGCTCGGATCGCGTTTCAGGTGGCATCCAAGGTGGATTCCCGAACGATTCTTGACGCGATGGGAGCGGATAAGTTGCTGGGCAAGGGCGACATGCTTTATATGCCGCCGGGTTCGGCGAATCTGATCCGTGCGCAGGGCGCACTCGTCACCGACGAGGAGATTCAGAGTGTCGTTGATTTTATTTCGAATCAGGGCAAACCAAGCTACGAAAAGGAAATCCACAATCAGCTCCGGAAACCGGCTGCGGCCGCAGATATGGAAATGGGCGCGAGCAACGAGGACGAAGATTTGGTTCAGTCCTGCATCGAGGTAATCCGCAGCGAACAGAAGGCCAGTGTATCCCTGCTACAGCGCCGCTTGCGCCTCGGTTACACTCGGGCGGCGCGCTTGATGGACGAGTTGGAACAGCGTGGTGTGGTTGGCCCGAGCAAGGGCGCCGAACCGCGCGACATTCTCGTCGACCTGGATGGCGAAGGGTATGACGGGCTGTAATCTGGTAGGTTATAATGAGCAATGGCGACAATTCTGCTGAATCTCCTGACTCGGAGGATCGGAATGCTGGATTTTCTTCAAGAAGATATTTGATCCGGCTTTCACGCTTGTTGTTCGTCGTGACAATCGTGATATGCCTGTGGCCCGTCAGCTTTGGCCTGTTGCGGCTTGCGGTGATTGTCTTTCCCTTTATAATCGTGGTGTTGATGGGGTGTATTTATTGGAGGCGGGGGTGGTTTAAAGCGTTTTTTGTTACGACATCCTTGATTCTCCTCATTGTAATGTTTGCGCCGGACCGAAAACCTGACCGAGCAGCTCTACAAGATCGTTATGTATCATCACTTCGTGGATTTCGCGGAACGAAAT
>CALBIE010000585.1 GCA_937893495.1 uncultured Verrucomicrobiales bacterium
TACTTTTGATTAAGCGACAAAAATGTCGTGCGATCTGATCTATCCAGACTTTTCCTACATTCTGGGACCGGGTTCGTCGATTGCATTCTTCGGGATATGGCGATCCGTATCGCCGCCGCCATGGCCGTCGCCAGGCGAGATTCGCGCCAGTTGCCGCTGATTGGCAGGCCGTCTGCTACTCACGGAACTGGCGCGGGTAAAATCCCGCGTTCAGGTATGAACAACCAACCATTGGACAGCCGGCAATTGCGGGCTTTTACAACGATTGTACGCACGGGAAGCTTCACTGTGGCGGCGCGGGAGCTGTTTCTTTCGCAATCCGCTGTCAGTCATTCGTTGCGTTCGCTGGAGGAGGACATCGGCTGTCGTCTTTTGGACAGAGTGGGCAAAAGAGTGACTCTTACGCCGGCGGGTGAGCACTTGTTTCATCATGCCGAAAAAATTCTTCAAGATATGTTCGACGCCCGCGAAGAGCTCGTTCATCTGGGCCAATGGGGTATGAGCCGGCTGCGGGTTGGCGCAAGTACGACCGCCTGTCAGCACATCCTCCCCAGCGTCTTGAGGAAGTTCAAAGAACAGTTTCCGAAGTGCCACATCATCATCGAGCCGGGCGATACACCCGAGATGATCGAGGGTCTGCACAACCAGGAGATCGACCTCGCGCTCGCGCTGGAGCCGAAGCACCATGAGCAGTTCGAGTTTCAATCGCTCTTTACCGATGAGCTCGCTTTCGTTGTTTCGCCCGATCATCCCTGGGCCCGGCAGGGGCATGCGACCCGGGTCGAAATCCCGACGCAGAGCTACATTTTCTACAGCAAGAACAGTTACACCTTTCAGATGGTCGTGAACTATTTCGCCGGCGAGGAGATGGTGTTGAAGAACGTCATGGAACTCGGCAGCATGGAGGCCATCAAGGAGATGGTGAAACTGGGCATGGGCATCAGCGTGCTCGCGCCGTGGATTGTGAGAAATGAATTGCGCGAAGGACGCCTGGTCGCCCTGCCACTGGGCCGCCGCAAGCTCAAGCGCAACTGGGGTGTGCTGCGCTGGCGCAACCGAAGCCTTTCGCTCGCCGAGGAATCGTTCATCGCATTCTGCCGCCGGGAATCGGAAAGTTTCGGCAGCGACTTCTCGCGTCCGCGACTCCGGGATACTGCCGCGACTGAGAATGAAGTTGCCCTTACCGTTTGAACGATGAACTCTTCGATGCATGGCCAGGGCTCCCTACAAGATTCTTTCTTTCGATTCACCCGATGAGCTGGCGCTCGCAGCCGCCGCCAACTGGCTGACCTCCATCTTGGTCACACCCGGAGACGATCCAATCAGTATCGCCTTGCCCGGTGGAAGGATAACGACATCGTTTCTCGCCGCCATCACGAGTCACGTCACGGCCAAGGGTCTGCCCCTGGATCGCGTCCACTTTTATTGGGGCGACGAACGTTGTGTGCCGCCGGACAGCAAAGACAGCAACTACCGGCTCGCGTTCAATCAGCTTTTTGATCCGCTCCAAATCAATCCAGCGAACGTGCATCGAATTAAAGGAGAAATGGACCCGGGCGATGCAACGACCGAGGCGAGCAAGGACGTCCGCGACACCGTTCCGATGAAGAACGGGCAACCGGTTTTCGATTGGATCATCCTCGGGATGGGCGAGGACGGCCACACGGCGTCCCTGTTCCCGGAAGAATCGGAGGCGGACCGGAATCGCACCGCTGTTTATCGGCCCGTCACCACCACCAAGCCGCCGCCGCAACGCATCACCCTGGGCTACCCCGCCATCGCTGCGGCGAAGAATGTCTGGGTTCTCGCATCGGGGAGCGGCAAGGAAACGGCGCTGCGCGAATCCATTGTCGAGGGTGGAACAACACCATTGGCCCGCGTCCTGCAGTCGCGCGATGAAACGTTGATCTATACGGACATTTAATTGGATCGGCCCGGCGCACGCCGAACACGAACGAGCTCAAACGCCGAGGTTGGGGGAGCGCACCCGCCCCGGGTGTGGCTGGCCGCGCCTCGCGGCCAACCTTTTGCGCGTGGGACTGTCACCAATACTCGGATTTTTTGGTGCGACCGGGTTTTCCGCGAGGGCGCGGAAAACAGCGCCCGAGGCGGGCGCGCTCCCCGTTCCATTTCGGAAGTAGAGTTGAATCCAAACGCGTCCGGTCAAAGGACCCGGCCTGCAAGTTGTAGGCCCGGTGCCCTCACCGGGCGTTCCTCGTGACGGGCGTTTCATGGAAAGATTCAACGCGTCGCGACTCGTGATTTATTCCCATAAACCCGAACGCCCCCTCACCCCATCCCTCTCCCCCACGGGGGGAGAGGGTGCCCGAAGGGCGGGAGAGGGGGCGTCCAGGTTCAAAAAATGGAAGACGTAGCGCAGAGCCATTCCGATTCAGTCGCTCTCCTCAGTCACCGCGTCCGGCAACTGACCGCCCCGACTGCGACTGGCGGACAAAAAGCCGAGCTGAACGGAAACCGGCGTCTCTCCTTCCATTGCATAGACGATGACCTTTTCCAGAATCCGGTTCGGTTTGGGCCTGGTGCAAAGGCTGACCATCTCCTCCAGCGATTTGAAGGGGAACGCCTCCTCCGCGTAGTCCGGTGTGTCCACTCGGATGAAGATGGCCTGACCAATTACTTTTTCCAGTTCCGACATGAGGATTCAAATTGCGCCTTGGAATTTAGTCCATGATCGGGCCGCTAACAAAATCTTTCTTCCGCGTGACGCCAGCCTACAATCCCGGCCATGAATTCAATCAGGACGTTTCCTTTGTTTGCAGCCCTCACGTCGATGCTCCTGCTCCCGGCATCTTTGATCGCCGACGGCCCAAAGGACAACACCGCCGAAAATGTCCGCCCGATACCGCCGCCGGGGATGGCAATTCCCGATGACGTTCGCCAGAAACTCTCCGCCGAAGCCGCGTCATTCAGCCGGGAGATTGCAGCCCTGAGTAAACAACTGGCAAAAAAACCGGACCTGCTGGCGCTGTTACCGGACGTGGAGATTTATCACAAAGCCGTCGATTGGGCGCTGCGCTACAATCAGATTTACAAAAAACCAGAGATCAAGGGCGCTGAGGACATGCTTCGACTCGGGCGCGAGCGCCTGGCCCAATTGCGCGCTGGCAAGGCACCGTGGCTGGACGCCACCGGCCTGGTGGTTCGCGGATACCGATCTGACATTGATGGCTCCGTGCAACCGTACGGATTAATTGTGCCGCCAGGTTTCGTCCGGGGCGGCGCGCCGCTGCGGTTGGATTTCTGGTTTCACGGTCGGGGAGAAACGCTGTCCGAACTTTCGTTTCTCATTCAGCGCCATAATAGCCGCGGGCAGTTTACGCCGCCGAACACCATCGTGCTGCATCCACTGGGCCGCTACAGTTGCGCGAACAAGTTTGCGGGCGAGGTGGATCTGTTCGAGGCACTCGCGCACGCGAAAAAATATTACCCCATCGATGACCGCCGAATCCTCGTGCGGGGATTCTCGATGGGCGGCGCAGCGTGCTGGCAATTTGCCGTGCATTACCCTGGCAAATGGGCCGCAGCAGCACCGGGCGCTGGATTTTCGGAGACGTTTGAGTTCCTGAAATTTTTCCAGCAGGAGGAATTGAAGCCGACGTGGTGGGAACGCAAACTCTGGCATCTCTATGACTGCACCGACTATGCGGTGAATCTCTACAACCTCCCCACCGTTGCCTACAGCGGAGAATTGGACCGGCAGAAACAGGCCGCCGACATCATGGAGAAAGCGCTCGCCGCCGAGGGCATGAAGATGACTCACTTGATCGGTCCCGGCATGGGACATCGCTACCATCCCGATGCCATCGTCGAGATCGACCGTCGCTTGAACGCGATCACAGCGAAAGGGAAGAATCTCGTGCCGCAATCGGTGAAGTTTCAAACCTACACGCTCCGCTACAACAAATCGCACTGGGTGCGGTTCGACGAACTGGAGGAACACTGGGAGGCCGCGCGGGTCGAGGCAAAGCTTGTTCAGGCCCGCAACGAGGTGCGCGCGGACACGAAGAACGTGGCCGCCGTCACCTTTGAAATGCCATCCGGTTGGTGCCGGCTGGATCCCGCAAAATTGCCGACCGTGATTCTTGACGGACAGAAGCTGGAAGGCGCGGCGGTCGAGACGGACTTGTCGTGGAGCAGTTCCTTCCGCAAGACGGATGGCAAATGGCAGGCAGCCGATGGGTCGCCAGCCGCTGGCCTGCGCAAGCGTCCCGGATTGCAGGGCCCGATTGATGACGCGTTCATGAGCAGCTTCCTGATTGTCAGCCCGACCGGCCAGCCGCTGAACGACAAGGTGGGTCAATGGGCGAAGGGCGAACTGGCCCATGCGCAGGACCACTGGCAGTTGCAGTTCCGCGGCATCGCCCGAACGAAGGCGGACAAGAACGTTTCCGCCGAGGACATCGCCCGACACAACCTCGTCTTGTTCGGCGATCCACAGAGCAACGAAGTGTTGAAACGAATCGCGGCGAAGCTGCCGATTCGTTGGGACGCAAAATCCGTCACGGTTGGCGGGAAAACGTATTCCGCAGCCGATCATGCGCCCGCGCTGATCTTCCCGAACCCGCTGAACCCGAAACGCTACGTCGTGCTCAACAGCGGATTCACCTATCGCGAATACGATTACCTGAACAACGCCCGTCAGATTCCTCGGCTCCCGGACTGGGCCGTAATCGACTTGAACCAACCGGTCACCTCGCAGAAGCCCGGCGGCATCGCCGACGCGGGATTCTTTGATGAACATTGGCGGGTGAAGATTGTGAAGGGTGAGTAGTGGCTGGCGGGAGGGCGCATCCCACTTTCTTGCAGGTGCCGGAATGGGCACGAAGCGGTGTTTGGTCTCCCTCCCCTCCATGGGAATGGAGGGGAGGTTCGTAGGTGAACAGGAATGGGTACGTTCCCCTCACCCTTAACCGGACGGAGCGCGGGTCTGCGACCCGCAGCAACTTCGTCAGACATATCGTGGACGAAACCAACGGGAACGCCTTCGAGTCCGGGGCTTGCTGCGGCTCACAGAGCCGCGCTCCGGTTCAGGGGTTCAAAGCGCGAATTCTTCGGGGAAATCTCTCCCCGGCCCTCCCCACTCGTGCCTCGCGGGGAGAGGGAGAACTACGATTGCACCGCATTGGCATGCGATGGACATGCAATAAACTGGGATGCACCCGTGGCGGGAACGGATTGAAATTGTAATTTGACTGATTGTGTCAATTGATACACTCTTTGTTGCAAATGCCACACGCTCTTGAAAAGCCCAACAAGGTGAACCGGCCCCGGCCGAAATCCGCCCCCAAAGCGCTTTTTCCCGGGCAACTGGCCGAACTCCACGCCCTGACCCTGAGCGGCGTTTCGTGCGGACAGATCGACTTGATCAAAAAAAGGCTCCGAATCACCCAGGAGAGGCTGGCCAATCTGCTGAAGATTTCCCGCGCCACCCTCAATCGGGTGAGCGCCGCTCCGGAGAGCAGCCTGGACGTGCCCACCGGTGAACGGGTCATACGTATTGGGCGACTCTTCGACATGGCTTGCGCCATCTTGGGCGGAGAGGACAACGCAAGGGCCTGGCTCAATCAACCTCAACCCGGGCTCAAGGGACAGGTTCCGTTGAAGTTTGCCGAAACTGAAACCGGATCCCGTGCTGTTGAACAATTGCTTGGTCGCATAGAATACGGCGTTTATGCCTGAGCGCCCGCCAGTCACGACCCGCGGCAAACAAACTTCGGTCTGGCGAATCGATCGGGCCCGCTTTCGTGGCGATATTCTGAGCGGGGAGGGGGCCCGGCGATATGGCGGTCGCTGGAATCCCGTGGGCGTGCCGGCGATTTACACCAGCCAGAGCCGGGCCCTGGCGGCCTTGGAGGTGTTGGTGCATTTGAGCGCCATTGACACGCCAAAGATTGTACACGACATCAGTGAGATCGAATTTCCCTCGCGACTGACTGAGTGGCCCGCAATCGAACGGTTGAACCTTGATTTGCTGGATGAGCGACAGACACAGGAATTTGGGCGACAGTGGGTGGAGGGAAACCGTTCCCTCGTGCTGGCGGTGCCGAGTCTGCTGATCCGGGAGGAATTCAACTTCATCATCAACCCGAGGCACCGCTATTTTCATCGCGTGGCTGTCAGTCGGCAGCGTCCGTTCGTCTTCGATCCCCGATTGAAATGACAAGGGATCTGTCAAACGCCCGCCAGATTCTCCGACTCCCGGACTGGGCCGTCATTGATTTGAACCAACCCGTCACCTCACAGAAACCCGGCGGCATCGCCGACGCCGGATTTTTTGATGAACAATGGCAGTTTAAAGTGGGGAAAGGTGTAAAGTGAGCATTGGAAACTCCTCTGAGAATTGTCAATTGTTAGGACTGACCCGTTTTCTGGTCAACAAACTCGCCCTGATAGCAGGAGGTGTGCAACGCACCATCTTCGCCTGCCCAGATGTCGCCAAAGGGAATATGCTCCGACCAGCCCGGTTCGGCGGCGGGAAATTTCTCACGCTGCTTCCAGGTTC
>CALBIE010000586.1 GCA_937893495.1 uncultured Verrucomicrobiales bacterium
TTCAATCAATGGCAAATCCGTTTCAGCCAAAAGATGGCACGCATGCTTGAGGCGCGTGTTCAAAATCTCGCTGTGAATCGTGGTGCCCAGCACTTTGCGAAAACGACGCTGCAGTACGCTGCGGGACAAGCCGGAGTAACGAACGATTTCTTCGACCCCGATGTCGACGCAGCCTTGCTCGCGAATCAGGTGGAGCGCCCTGGCAATGTTGCGATCTTCGATCGCAAGCACGTCCGTTGACCGGCGAGTGACAACGTCGCGGGGCGCAATCAATTCCGCTTCCCTCGGCACCGGCGCACCATGCATCATCCTGTCTAATAACGCGGCTGCCTGGTAACCGACGCGAAAATGATCGGGCCACACACTGGAAAGCGGCGGTTGGCTCACTTCGCACAGCGGTTCGTCGTTATCCACACCGATGACCGCCACTTCATCCGGGACGGAAACACCAGCGCGACGACAGGCTTCCAGGAAATCGGATCCAAACTGATCGCTACACACCATGATTCCGATGGGCTTGGGTAGTTTTGCAATCCACTCCGCCAGGTCATCCTCGCGTTGCTCCCACGCACCAGAAATCAACTCCGGGCGAGATGCTTCGTGAATTTTCGAATCCAAACCCTTCTCATGAAGGTAGTCACGAAAAGCGTTCGCCCGACGCGTGGACCAGTTTTCGTCCCTGATTCCGAAGAAGCCAAATTTTCGAAATCCACGTTCCACCAAATGATCGGCGGCCGCGCGCGCAATCGCCGTGTCGTCCACGTGAACGAGTGGGAAACCGGTATTCTCCAGAACGCCGAGAACATCGACCACTGGCAGACCCGTGCTCTTGACGGACCGGGCAAGGCGCTCGTTCTGAATGCGTGCAATGATGCCATGACCTTTCCACCGGCGCAGCCATTGAGGAGCGGATTCCTCCAAACTCCTCGGCTCATGAAAGAGTGACCAGGTATGTTGCTCGCACGCGTAACGGGCAATGCCGCGCAGAATATCCCGCCCGGACCCGAGCGAAGTTTCCACCAGCAACGCAACATGCGGCCGATCGAGTTCAGTCGGTGGCTTTGTTTTCGAGGCCATTTTGATTATTTCCGGCGCATTTACGTTTCATTCACCAACCGTGGCAAAGTGTCACGGACATGACTTTGCCACCAGACGCCGCGACCGGACCGAAGGTAACATGGCACAAACAAATTCGACCGACCATCTACAAACTTTGGCCGTCTGTTTGTGGGGGCACATTCGTGCAATACCCGACACGGGAGCGCGGACTTCAGTCCGCAGAGGCGTTGAAGCGCGGAAATCTTCCGAATGCCACTGACGATGGTCGCAGGCATCAAACCATCGCTCAACGCCAAGTTGCGGATGTTCTCAGTGCCGGGTTTCCGCAGATATTCGCCGCTCCAGATTACCCAATTTCTCTTCCGTCCAATCTTTGGAGTAATCGTTCTCCATCAGCCACCAATGCTCGGTGAATTCGGCCGATTCGCCCGGCTTGATGGCGTTGCGCGGCCCGATGGGTTCGAGTTCCACCGCGTTCACCTGCTCGGACTTCGGGTACCAGATGGAAATCGTGAGTCCGGCCACTTCATTGTAAACGGCGTCGGGACGCGTCGCATATTTTTTCACAAACAACAAATCGTGTTTCATCTGGTAACCGAACCAGCCGGCCATCGAGTCAAAGCCCAGTTTGGGAAACGCCGGAACATCCGTGATAACCAGAAAACCACCGATGCGATGGATGTTGGGGTCCTTTGGTCGGCCATTGATCAATCCACGCCCTTCGTACATGACATAGTGATTGGGAAACTTTGTGTCAGATGTCAGTGGAACAATGCCAACTCCGCCATGCCGCGCGAACGTCCGGCTCCAATGGCACCAATACCGCGTTCGAGCAGAAACGTTGCGAATGATCTGGCGACACGAGAGATGAGACGAATCGGGGTCGAGGCGAAATTCCCGTATCAACTGCACGCCCGTGCCGTCGTCCGGGCGGCTCGTCAATCGCACGGCGCGCGGCCCGATGGTTTCCGGTGTCCATTCGCCCGACCAGAGAACATCGCGCTTCGGTATCAGAAACTCAGGGCCGATGTCGAACCGTCCCGCCGTCACCAGCGGCCGTTTCGCCGTCTTCCAATCGGCCTCAGCCGGGTTCAGATAAAGCGCCTCTTTGCCCTTGAGTTGATAACTCAATACGCGCCCGCCGACCTGATGGCCAATCGTGGCCGACGCCTTGTCGTTGAACAATTGCAGGCAATCGGGATAGTTCAACACCCGGACACTGCGAACGCCTTCTGGAAGCGCGGCCGCGAGGAAATGTGGAAACAATAGACCTGCCCCGGAGCAAAACAGGAGTGCTGTGAAACGATTAATCATGATGCTTCTTGCTCAGGGTTGACGGGCGCTTGATCAAACACCCACCGGATTGCAGTGTCAAAATCCGTTTGCAGCGAATGCGGTCTTGGAGCGCATTCGGGCGGAGCCCCGCCGTGGGAGCGCGGACTTCAGTCCGCAGAGGCGTTGCGGTGCCGAAAAACTTCCGTATCCCGGTGACGATCGTCGCAGATGAATGTTTCTGCGACGTAAACGCCGCGCTCCGGAGGCACCACCCGAATGCGCCCGCAGTGCTGTGAACAACCCGCGCTGTTCAACTATTCAAATGCGTGAGAGTTTCAGCCTAATCAGGCTGACGGCCCCATGACGTCCTCGGTGAAAAAAATCTCGTTTGTGCTTCTACTGCTCCTGGCGGTCGTGGCCGGATCAGAATTCTCCCGTGTTCCGAAAACCAGTGGCCTGCTCTCGAACGAGGTTTTCGTCTGGCAACGGGACTGGAATGACGCCGTCAAGCAGGGCATTCGCGAGCGTCAGAACGACTTCTCCGGCTTCATCCCACTTGCTGCCGAAGTCAGTTTCAAAAATGGACAACCTGAAGTCTTTCGCCCGCCGCTGGATTGGAACGTTCTGCGCGCAACCGGTAAACCCATCGGCCTGGCATTGCGTATCGGACCGTATCGTAGCGCAGGCGTCCCGCCTGCACGAGACTCCCGCCAGCCAGACCCGCGACCATCCCGCCAGTCGTTGGGAATTGTCAGGGACCGCCCGTTCGGGAATGACGCCCGCTCAGAACAGCGGACTGCGTCTGTGTCAGGCGCGAGCGTCTATGCAGCCGGGACGGCTGCGCTACATGACGCCCGCTTCCTCGCGGCTCTTTCCCAATCCCTCATCGCCACCGCGCGATCCAATCAGGTTCAAGTCAGTGAATTGCAACTCGATTTCGATTGTGCCGAATCTAAACTCGCCGACTATCGCACCCGGGTGGAGACGATCAAGTCCGCCCTGCCAGACACACCGGTCACGATCACCGCCTTGCCGAGTTGGTTGGATCGGTGGTCGTTCCGCTCGCTGGCGAAAGCATCGGATGGCTATGTCCTGCAGGTGCATTCGCTTTCTCTCCCGGCCGACGGTTCGCATCAACCGGCGATCTGCGACCCGGTTGCCGCACGTAAGGCCGTCGAGAGTGCCGCGCGAATCGGTGTGCCCTTTCGCGTCGCGCTGCCGACCTATGGATACGTGACGGGGTTCGACGCAAACGGTCGGTTTCTCGGCCTTTCCGCCGAAGGGCCGGATATCAATTGGCCACCATTTTCCGAAACGCGCCGCGTCATGACCGATGCGGGTGAGATGGCCGCCCTCGTTCGCGACTGGACGAAGGATCGTCCCGCGGCGATGCGTGGCCTCATCTGGTATCGACTACCCGTGGCGGGAGACAAACTCAACTGGACCTGGCCGACGCTCGCGGCGGTAATGCAGGGAAGGGAGCCAAACAGAAAAATCGAGACGCGCGCCATGCAGCCGCGGCCGGGGCTTGTGGAAATCGAGATGTTCAACGCCGGTGAAACGGAAGTTCCGCTGACGACACCGGTCTCCATTCAATGGCGGCACGCGCGACTGATTGCGGGCGACGGACTCGGCGGCTTCGCCCTGTCGCGCAACACGTCGCAACGCGCGCAGTTCGTGCGACAGTCCACCAACAACGTGGCGTATCTTTCCCCGAATCAATCCACGCGAATCGGCTGGCTGCGATTCGATCAACCGACGCACGTGAATGTGGAGTTATCTCATGCAGAAAAACTTTGACGTGCTCTTTGCCGACGAACCCTGCTGCGACTCGGGAGAGTCGCGCTCCGGAACGCGGCTCTCCCGAGTCGCGGCAGCGTGAGTGTTGAAACCAATCGACATGAACAACGGCATCAGAAAATTGAAAACCCGATTCGGCAGGCTCGCCGCAATCGTCGTATTCGCCGTGACGTCCATCACGTGGGCGTGCGGTCCGAATTTTTATGCCTGGCTGATCACCAGCGGCAAGAGCGCGATGCTTTATGCGCCCTTCGCCAACTTCAGTCGCGAGGTCAGTCCGTTGACCGAGGACCGCCAATCAGCCTCCCGCCATTTGGACAGCGGGACGACCAACGATCGCCGCGCCGTTGATGCCGAATTGCCCGAACTCGATGCTGCTCTCAGGCAGACGGAGACAACAGAAGCCAAACGCCGCGAGATTGTCGCAGGCTACGGGGCGGTGCGCATCGCCATGCGCGAACAATCCGCGCGGCTTGATCCGTGGAACGAACGCCAACAATGGGACTTCAACAAACGCGAGGTTCGACCAAAATTTTACCCGGTCGCGACACCCGCCGGGTTGCCCGAAGAATTCCAACTCTACCTTGACGGCGCTTCGGCATTTTTCGCCCGGGAATTGGAAGCGGCTGTGGTCGCCTGGGAAACACTGTTGAAATTACCCGAACCGGCGCGGCAATACCGCAGCACCTGGGCAGCCTTCATGCTGGGCAAGGTGCATCTTGACGAAAAGCCGGATGAGGCCCGTCAGTATTTCCAACTCACACGTGAACTGGCCCGAAAGGGTTTCAAGGACGGTCAGGGACTCGCCGCCGCGAGCTTCGGATGGGAGGCCAGGTTGGCGCTGAATGAAAAGAATTACGCCGGTGCCATCCACCGGTATCTCGATCATCACGCCACCGGTGAGACGAACACATCGATTGAATCCCTGCGCATCACCGCTTCAGCCGCGTGCAAGGCCGGCGTGGACGTGTTGCGTCCGCTCGTCCGCGATGCGGAAACGCGTCAGGTCATCACCGCTTACCTCCTCTCGCGTGTTCCGCACATCAAATGGTACGACCCGGAAACACTCGACACGCGTGCGTTGAACTGGTTGGAGGCCATCGAGCAGGAGAAAGTCAACGACGTCGAAATGGCCGAACGGATCGCGCTCATTGCGTATCAGTCCGGCGAGTTGATGGTGGCGGGTCGGTGGTTGAAACGTGCAAAGGACGACACCCTGCTGACGCTTTGGCTGCGCGCCAAGCTGCTGATGTGGGACGGCGAACTCGACGACGCCGCGAAAGTCTATGATCGCATCATCGCGCTGCACGCAAGCGTGCTGGAAGATCCAATTCGATACAAATCCGGCGAATGGTTCGACGCGTTGCGCACTCGATTCGACTACCATGAGTTCAATCCCGCCTCCCGCACGCTGGCAGCCGAGGCGGGGCTCGTGCGCTTTCATCGTCATGAGTTTGCCGCCGCGCTGGATGTGCTCGCGCGTGCCGGCTTCTGGATGGACGCGGCCTATCTCGGCGAACGCATCCTGACGCTGGAGGAGTTGAAAAATTACGTGGACGAAAACTGGCCGGCGAAGGGAGAACATGCGGCGGCGAATCGAAACAGCGAGGCATGGGGTCCGCACGCGAAACTCGACGGCATTCGCGAGCAATTGCGGCATCTGCTGGCCCGTCGCCTTGCGCGGGCGGAACGCTACACCGAGGCAAAGTCATATTTTCCGGCGGATTTGGCGGCAGACTTCAATTCATTCATCGGGGCCCTTCAGACTTCGCATTCAAAATCGCTGCCCCTGTCCAATCGCAAAGAGAGTCTCGTCCGCGCCGCCCGGTTGTTGCGACAGAAGGGTATGGAGTTCATTGGCACGGAAATGGAGCCGGATGGAGCCTGGGCGAGTGGTCACTTCGGCGAGGGAATCACGTTCACGAACCGTATCCATCTGAAGGCTGGCGCATTCCTCGCGCCTTCGGACGCGGAAGCAGAACGCTACGTCCGTCATGGGCCCCGATTGAATGAGCAATTTCACTACCGCTACCTCGCGGCGGATCTTGCGTGGGAAGCGTCGTTGCTGATGGAGAACAACACCCTCGAACTGGCGCGTTGGTATTGCGAAGTCGGCGGCTGGTTGAAGAATCGCGACCCGAAGGAAGCCGACCGGTTCTACAAAGCGCTCGCCCAGCGCTGCCGCAAGACCGACATCGGCGCGGCGGCGGACAAGATACGCTGGTTCCCCAAGCTGGATAAGGAGGGGAATTGGGCGGCGCCCGAGAATCCGCCAAAGTAGCGCAGGCGTCCCGCCTGCACGCGGCTTGCGCCAGACACGATGATCGTCTTCCCGTCAAACGCGTTGACTTCCACGCGAACGGCCTCTCGGGCGAAGCGGGGATGGAGATG
>CALBIE010000587.1 GCA_937893495.1 uncultured Verrucomicrobiales bacterium
TTTCAATAATGATCACCTGCTTGATCTTATGCACTGTTCCTGGGGACTGCGCGATCAGCTCCGATACTTCGTCAACACAGGAAGCGGCACCTTCGTCGAAAAAACAGCCGAGGCCAGCTTAACTGGAATCGTCGGCGGATTGAACCTCATCAGCGCCGACTATAACAATGACGGCTTCCAGGATGTTTTTGTCTTGCGGGGGGCCTGGCTGGAGAACGAGGGGCATCACCCTAATTCCCTTCTGCGTAACAATGGCGATGGCACTTTTTCAGACGTCACCGAAGAGGCCGGATTGCTGAGCTTTCACCCGACCCAAACCGCAGTCTGGTTTGACTACAACAATGACGGGCATCTGGATTTATTCATCGGCAACGAATCCGTGCCCAGAGACATCAACCCATGTGAACTTTTCAGGAATAACTCCGATGGAACATTTTCAGAAGTCAGCCTGGTTTCCGGAGTCAGGGTTGTCGGCCAAGTCAAAGGCGTGGCAAGTGGCGATTATAACAATGACGGACGAGCAGACCTGTTTCTTTCGATTATCGGTGCCAACAATATTTTGCTCCGAAACGAAGGACCTGATGAACAAAAACTGTGGCGATTCACGGACGCCACAAAGTCAGCCGGTGTTGCAGCCCCGCGGATGAGTTTCCCCTGCTGGTTCTGGGACTATAACAATGACGGTTGGGACGATTTGTTTGTCGCGGGCTACAAGATCAACGGTGTCGGCGATCTCGCGGCGGAATACCTCGGATTACCAAACAAAGCAGAGCATCCCCGTCTTTATCGTAACAACAAAAACGAAACTTTCACTGACGTGACTAAAGAGGCCAAACTCGATCGAATTATTCACGCGATGGGATCAAATTATGGAGACTTGGATAACGACGGTTACCTGGATTTTTATGCCGGGACTGGCGATCCGAGTTTAGAGTCTTTGATGCCCAATCTCATGTTCCGAAACAATCGCGGCCAATCATTCCAGGATGTTACAACTGCCGGAGGGTTCGGGCACCTGCAAAAGGGACACGGGGTCTCATTCGGCGACTTCGATAACGATGGCGACCAGGATGTTTACGCAGTGATGGGCGGTGCTTTTTCCGGCGATGCGTATATGAATGTGCTTTTCGAAAATCCCGGTCATGAAAATGGCTGGGTCAAATTGCTTTTGACCGGAACGAAATCGAATCGCAACGCGATCGGTGCGCGAATTCGAATCACCGTGCTCACGCCGACGGGCAAACAATTGATCTACAATACCGTCAGCACGGGAGGGAGTTTTGGGGGCAACCCTTTTCGGCGTGAGATTGGACTGGGAGCCGCAACCCGGATCGAAGAAATCGCCATCCGATGGCCCGGATCTACAGAATTACAATCATTTACGAGTTTAAAGCTCCGAACCGCTTACGCGATCCGTGAGGGCGATTCGTCAATTCGAGAAGTCCAGCTTCCGTCTGTACAGAAATCTTCAAACCAGCGGACACCGTGAAAGTTCAATTCGGAGTGCTCCAATCGCATTTTTCCCGCGCAGTCCTTCTGGCACAGGAAACGTGCCGATGAGCATTCTTCCCGCATCACCTTAATAGTCCGAGCTTTTGTGCGAGAGTTGCTCAGAATCATGGCGCGTCTTCTGAAAATCGCATTATATCCGAAAAAACTTGTCGGATTTTTCCGCTCAACGAGCGTGATGAGAGCAAACTGGCCCCGTGACTGAACCGCATAACAACCCTGAACAAACGCCTGACGCAGCTCTGCTACTTGAGTTCGTCCGCTCCGGGTCAGAGCCGGCGTTTCAGTCACTTGTGGAAAAATATGCTGGAATGCTGATTGGCATCGCGCGTCGACAGACCAGCAACTCTGAATTGGCGGAAGAAATCGTGCAAAACGTCTTCGCGATTTTCGCCCGAAAAGCAGCCCGGCTCAAGGCGACGCCAACCCTCGCGGGTTGGCTGTATCGGACGACCATGATCGAGTGCACCGCGACCCTGCGGAAAGAACGCGCGAGGAAGGAACGAATGAAACAGATTTCCGCCGAAACAATTGTCGGGCTCGACGGCGACAACGTCTGGCGCGAAGCAATGCCATTGCTGGACGAGGCAATGGAAGCCCTGTCCCCTGGCGATCGCGATATTGTACTCATGCGTTTCTGGGAGCGAAAGAGCTTCAAGGAAATTGGCCGCGCCAACGGCAAATCGGAGGATGCCAGCCAGAAACAAACCGAACGCGCCCTCCACAAACTCAGCAGCGCGCTCAACCGCAAGGGCATCTCAATTACCGTCGGCGCACTCGCGGCCGGAATCCCCGTTCAACTCGCCACGGCGGTGCCACTTTCCCTGGTAACCGCGATAACGCAAGATGCGCTGGCTTCCGCATCCACTCTTTCCACGGGAACACTCATTCTCAAATCCATCCAAGCCATGACTTACGCCAAAACAAAAACCGCCCTCGCCGTCGCTGTCGCCGCTGCCGTGCCGATGACTATGCAGTGGAACGCCAACAACGATCTGCGCACGCAACTCACGCATCTGGAGTCTCAACTCGAGCAGGCTCGTTCTGTATCGGTGAAGCCAACTTCACGGGTTCCGGCCGCCACTCCCGCGCAACCGGTTCAATCGGTGGGCCAGGCTCAGTCAACCGTGGACCCTCAACCACCAGCCTTGCCGACCACGCCTGCCGACATGGTGGCGGAATGGCGGAGGGCATTGTCCGAACGCGATCCGGTCAAACGCCTATTCTGGATTTCCCGCCTGCTGGAAGGCGTCAATGCCGAAACGGCGCCGGTGATTGCCGCAGCGTTCGAACAGGCCAGGAAATCGGGTGCACGATTCGACAAGGAGTACGAAGCCTTCATGCGAACATGGGCCCGACTGGACGGACAAGCCGCCGTCGCACAGGCCGTCAAAGAGGCCGGCGGCGCCGCCGGGAAACCGGGAGTATTGGCCGCGGTCGCGGGCTGGGCCGATAGCGATCCCGCAGCCGCCCGCTCGTGGATTGAGCAACTTCCGGATAATCAGGCCAAGGAGGATTTGATCGTCGCCCTGCTCGACGGTTGGTCGACTGCGGACATCGATGCCGCTTCCCGCTATGCTGAATCGCGTCCCCGCACTCCCGCCAGAAATCGCATGCGGCAATTGCTCATGGAGCGAGTATTGATGGACGGCGGAATCGAGGCGGCACGGACATGGTTCAACGACATCGATGGCGAGGGCCAGAATCGGCCCTACAAACAACTTGCGTTCGACGAACTGATCAACCGCATGCTGACCACCGATCCTTCGACGGCGGCGGCATGGATTAAGGAGAAGGAAGGCGAACCGTTTCTCGGTGGTCGCGCCATTCGGGATGTGGCGAGGCAGCTTGCCGACTCCAATCCCACTGAAGCCCTTGAATGGGTTGGCAAGCTCAAGGAAATCAAACCCGGTCAACGAACCAGCAGCTACAGTCAAGTCATGTCCACCTGGGCGAAACAGGATCCCTCCGCGGCAGGAGCGTGGCTCAATCAAAACACCGGTCACACCCGTTATGATTCCATGGTGAATCGCTATATCCTGACAATTTCCGATATCGTTCCGGAAACCGCCATGCAGTGGGCGCAATCCATCGGCGATGAGAACCGCCGGCAAATCAGCACGCTGATCGCCGGAGCTGGATTGTTGGCGCAAAAGGGCGAAGCCGCCATCCCCCAACTCAAGGCGGCCGGGTTCACGCCAGAAATGATCGCCGCCGCACCGCAGCGACGGGCATTTGCCCTGGCCAATTCGAATTCTGAGAGCGCGCAACGAACGCTCCTCAGCGAATCCCCCAAACTACCAGCAGCGCCATGAACAGTCTTCTCCGCCTGCAACGAATGAGTCGGGATTAATTATTTCACCTCACCGATACTCGATTCCGACCAGCAACGACAGACCAATAGGTATGACCGATTATTTCTTCCGCCCGATTCAGAATTACCTTCATCGCCAAATAATCCAACTTACGCCCGAGACCTCACAACCGATGCAGTCCTGAAAAAGGCGCATCTCCGTTTCTCATCCCGGTCCGGAATTCTGCCCTGCGGAGAGAGGCCACCCGCGTGAATTGCCACGGACGAATTCAGATCGCACTCGAAGGGAAACCGCACTACCCTTCGCCACGTGAACGGTGACTCCCACCCGCCGAATGATGAGTTGAGACGCGAAGCGCTAGCGCGCTATGCGGAGTTGAAACCTCACGAAGACCCCGCCATTGCAGAACTGGCCGACCTGGCCGCGCGGATCTGCGAAACCCCAATGGCGGCGATCAGCCTCCTGGCTGAGGATCGACAGCATTTCATAGCCCGGGTGGGAATGGATATTGACGAACTACCGCTGAGTGAAACTTTCTGCAACGTAACGCTGGGTTCCGTAGAGCTCGTCGTCGTAGAGGATGCTCGCGAAGATGATCGATTTCGGGAGAACCAATTGCTGACCGAAGAATTGGGAATTCGCTTTTACGCTGGCCACTCCCTGTTTACACCTGACGGCATCGCCATCGGCACGATCTGCGTCGTGGACCGCGAACCCCGCAAACCGACTGAAGTGCAATGCGCCGCGCTTAAACTGCTCGCACACCAGGCGGTTACGCACCTTGAGTTGCGACGGAACCTCCTCAACCTCGAAAAGGAGAACGAGGAACATCGGAAAACCGAAAGTTCCCTCCGGCTTGCCGAGCAAAAGTTTCGTGACATTTTCGAGCATTCGACCGACGGAATTTTTCAGTCAACGCTGGAAGGCAAATTTATTTCGGCCAACTCGATGCTGGCGCGTATCTATGGCTTCGAGACACCCGACGAATTGATCCACCACTTCAACGACATCGGAGCGCAACTCTACGTCGAGCCCGGACGGCGCGAGGAATTCATCAGGCAACTAAAGGAGCACGATCTCCTCGTCGGATTCGAGTCGCAGGTTTACAACCGGAACGGTGAGATTATCTGGATCGCGGAAAATGCCCGAGTGGTTCGCAACGGTATAGACACCGTTCTTTATTTTGAGGGGACCGTGGAAAATATCACGGCCAGAAAAAGAGCTGAAGTCGCGGTGCGGGACTCGGAGGAACGGTTTCGCTCGATCTGGGAGAAATCGGCGGATGGGATGCGCTTGACGGATGCCGACGGAGTGATCCGCACCGTCAATTCGGCGTATTGCAAGATGGTCGGAATCGAGGCCGGTGAATTGGTCGGCCAACCCTTCATCGTGAGTTATCATCCGGACAGCGACACGAAACTTTGGCTCGACAGCTATCGCAATCAGTTCGCCTCCCGATCCATTCCCGAGCACGCGGATCAGACGCGGGTGTTCCACTCCGGCCGTACCGCTGATCTTGAGCTATCGAATTCATTCGTGGATTTCGAAGGACAAGACGCGGTGGTATTGAGTGTCTTTCACGAGGTCACGGAACGAAAACGGGTCCAGGCAGCGTTGCGAGAGTCGGAAATCCTTTATCATTCACTGGTCGAGAATCTTCCCCAGAACATCTTCAGAAAAGACGCCGACGGACATTTCACATTCGTCAACAAGGGGTTCTGCAATGAATTAGGCAAGTCTCGCGAAGAAATCCTGGGTAAAACCGACTTTGACTTTTTTCCCCCGGCACTCGCCGAGAAATACAAGCGCGACGACAACAAGATCATGTCCGGGCGCAAACCCTACGAAACGGTTGAAGCGCATTACGTCCCGGACAAGGGCAAGATTTACGTGCAGGTCATCAAGAATCCCCTGATGGATCCCGATGGCAACGTCATGGGGATTCAGGGAATCTTCTGGGATGTCACCGAGCGAAAGCGGATTGAAGAGCAACTCGCGTTTGAGCGAGACCTGTTGCGAGCGCTATTGGATAACGTTCCAGACCGCATTTATTTCAAGGATACCGAATCACGTTTTCTTCAATGTAGTCTGGCGATGGCCAAGCGTCTCGGCCTCAACGACCCGGCCGAGGTGGTGGGCAAACGCGACTCCGATTTTCACCCAGCCGAATTGGCGCGGGAATATTTCGAAGATGAGCAGCGAATTCTGATGACGGGAACGCCCATCATCAACAAGGTAGAAAAGCAGGCAACCAAGGACGGCGAGGAAATCTGGGCCTCCGTCACCAAAGTGCCGACCCGCAATCGAGCCGGCTTCATCACGGGCATCATCGGTATTTCGCGGGACATCACCGAGTTGAAGAAAGTCGAACAGGAACTGGCATTGACGCGTGACGAGGCATTGGAATCCACCCGACTCAAGTCACAATTCCTGGCTGCCATGAGCCATGAAATCCGCACGCCGATGAACGGTATCATCGGCATGACCGAGCTGTTGCTCGACACGGAACTGCCCCCGGCGCAAAAGGAGTTTGCCGAAACCATCGCCAGCAGCGCCAACTCGTTGCTCCACATCATCAACGACATCCTTGATTTTTCCAAAATTGAGGCCGGAAAAATGATTCTGGAGGCCGCGCCATTTGACCTGCTTGAAACAGTCGAAAATGCCATCGAATTGCTCGCGTATCGGGCACAGGCCAAAAACCTGGATCCGGTGTGCTGGATTGATTCATCCGTCTGGCGCCATGTGTGCGGTGATACCGTTCGACTCGGGCAGGTGCTGGTAAACATGATCGGCAACGCCATCAAGTTCACCGACGACGGGCAGATTGTAGTGCGCGTCGAACAGGAAGCCGCGACCGACGATTCGGTTACGCTCAAGTTTTCGGTGACCGACACAGGAATCGGAATCGCTCCTGACGCTCAGCAGCGGATTTTCGAGGCCTTCACACAAGCGGACGGAACATCGACCCGCAAATATGGCGGCACCGGTCTCGGCCTCGCGATTTCTCAACAACTAATTCAGCTTATGGGCGGGGAGATGGGGCTATCCAGCACACTTGGAGCCGGCTCGTCTTTCTGGTTTTCAGTAACCCTGGCAAAAGCCGCCGCACCGCAAGGATTTGCGGAGAATTCCGATGATCTGCGGGGTGTCCAGATTCTTTTGGCAGTGGAAAATCCGCTCAGACGGCAGGCGTTGCTGCAAGCCGTAACGAGTTGGGGCATGCGAGGCGCCGTGGCGGACACGGCGGAAATGGTCATCAGTTGCCTGCGCGAGGCGGCCAAAGTATCCGAACCTTTTGATGTGGCACTCATCGACATCAAATTGAAAGACACGGACGGTCTCAGCCTGGCGGAAAGCATCACCATGGATACCGCGCTCCCGGAAACGCGATTGGTGCTTTTGACTCCGCTCGGGCAACGGATGGACGCGGATATCCTGAAACTGGCCGGTTTTTCCGGCGCGTTACTCAAGCCAGTTCGCCGGGACCGGCTTCGCGAATGCCTCTCCCGCATTCTCCTCAGACCCGAGCAAGGCTCGCCGGAATTCACGACGGATACCATATTCATCAAACGCCCGGGCGGGGAAGTTCCGATGCACCGCCCACTCCGTGTCCTGTTGGTCGAAGATAACGCGGTCAACCAGAAAGTCGCCCTTCTGCAATTGAACAAACTCGGATGCACGCCCGAGCTCGTCACCGATGGGCGGCAGGCGGTCGAGGCTTTTAAAAAATCCAGTTATGACTTGATCCTGATGGACTGCCAGATGCCGATCATGGACGGATACGAAGCAACGCGCCGGATTCGCGATTGTGAAGCCAGCAGCGGGAAGAAACGAATTCGCATCGTCGCGATGACTGCCGACGCGTCCCGGGATCATGCGGAAGGTGGTCAGGCGGCGGGGATGGACGACACGATTACCAAACCAGTTCATCTTCCCGACTTGCAGGCGGTTCTGCAAATGGTTCAGCAGCAAGTAGCCTTTTCACCTACAGCGAAATCTGAATCATCGACTGTCGAACCAACTATTGATCGAACCGTTCTCTCCAACCTTCGCGAACTGCAGGAACCCGGCGAGCCAGACCCGGTCGCGGAACTGATCGACCTGTATCTGGCGGACGTACCAATCCGGATTGAGAAAATGGCCCATGGCATATCCGCCTGCGATGTCGATGAAGCACGAGCAGCAGCCCATTCGATCAAGGGCAGTTCGCGCAATCTCGGCGCACGCCCTTTGGCCACATTAAGCGAGCAGGCCGAGGAGTATTTCAAGCAGGGAGACTGGGCCGGAGCCGCTGAGCAACTTGATCGCATTAAAGAAGAATTCAAGCTTCTGAGCGAGTTGCTCATGGAGGAAAAAAAATAATCGTATCAAGTGCCGGTTCTTTCTAGGGTCAAATTACGTAGCACGGTCGAGTAGCCCTGATGAACGAGACTCATTTCCAGGTCCTGTTGGTCGATGACGACCGAAACATGCAGGAAACAGTGGCGAGCTGTCTGCGGGACATCCACGCCACCGTTTCTCCTCAAGGTAATGGCGAAGCTGCCCTGCGCGTGCTCGACCAGCAATCGTTCGATTTAATTCTGCTCGATCTTGGTCTCCCCGGACTGGACGGTTTCGAGATTCTCAAACGGATCAAAGCGCGCCCCGATCAGGAAAACGTTCCAGTCTTTCTACTGACCGGCCGAACCGATACTCGCGAGAAAGTAAAAGCCTTTCAACTGGGTGCTGTTGACTATCTGACCAAGCCGTTCGATCCATCTGAACTGAGAGTACGCGCCCAGGCGGTAGTGGCTGCAAAACGCCTGCGCGACGAACTCACGGCCACGAATCACGAATTGGAACTCGCCCGCAATGCCGCTGAATCCGCCGCGCGCACCAAGTCCGAGTTTCTGGCCCGGATGAGCCACGAAATCCGCACCCCGATGAATGGCGTCATCGCCATGTCGGGACTGCTGTTGAGCAGCGACCTTCCGCCCGACGTGCGCGAGTACGCCGAAACGATTCGTAATTGCAGCAATGCCCTGCTGGACATAATCACCGATATTCTTGATTTCTCCATGATAGAGTCGGGCCAAATGGAGCTGGAAACACAGCCGTTTGACCTGACCGATTGCATCGAGGACGCAATTGACCTCATGGCCGCGCGGGCGGTTCAGAAGAATATCGAACTGGTTTACCGCATCGCGCCGGACGTTCCCTTATGTCTCATTGGCGATGTCACGCGCATTC
>CALBIE010000588.1 GCA_937893495.1 uncultured Verrucomicrobiales bacterium
CCCGGCTGGCCCGAAGGTGATCAGCGAGCTCAAGGACAGCATTGGCGGTTTTAATCATCTGAATGGGGCGATCTCTGTTTATCTGTATGTGGACGAAACGGCGAACGTCAAGACCCTGTACGTAGCCGCCCGACTGGACGACGCCGTGTCGATTGTCGATGTGAGTGATCCGCTAGTGCCGGTCCTGAAATCCGTTTTGGTGGACGAAGTTGCGGGTTTTTCCAAATTGGACGAAGCGAAGTCTGTCGTGGTCGAGAATGGAGTTTTGTATATCGTGTCGGGATCCGACGATTCGTTAACCCTGGTCGACGTGGCGGACCCGTCGAATCCGGTGTTGCTCAGTGAAATCGTTCAGGCAGTGAACGGGATCACCAGTTTGGATAACCCCTATCAGGTCGTTGTGGAGGGGAATCGGGCCTTTGTGGCAAGTGAGGGTAGCGGTCTTGGAATTTTCGATGTGAGTGATCCCCGAGGCGTGACTCAGTTGGCGCGAATCAACAACGCCATCATCGGAGCGACAGGGATTGGCGGTTCGAGAGGCCTCGCCACGGATGGTTCTGTCGTCTATATCGCTGGAACCGCCGGAGATGCGGTAGTTATTGTCGATGTCGCGGATCCGGCAAATCCGGTCCTTCTTGCTGAGCTGCGCGATGGCGTGAATGGATTTGATCTGCTCGATGGAGCGCAGGGCCTTAGGCTCGTCGACGGAACGCTCTATGTTACCGCGAACCGGGATAACGCGGTCAGCGTGATTGATGTGAGCAACCCGGCAGAGCCCGAGTTAATTGCGGCTCTCAAAACCGGAGACAATGGTGTTAACGGATTGGTGTTTTCCAATTTCCTGGATGTTGTTGCTACTACTGCGTACGTCACGGGACGCACTTCGGACAGTCTTACCATTCTCGATCTGTCGCCGCTTCTGAGGGAGCAACTGTTGGCTGGCAATCTTGCGGATTCGGTTGCCAGTGAGGTCACCGCTTTTCTACCCTTCCGAGGAACCTTTGACCTTCCAGAAGGATTAGGAGCTCCGCGAGTTGTTCGGCAAGCCGTGGCAGTAGGGGATCGTATCGTGGCTCCTTCAGATGAGCTCGGAGGCGCGGACGGTGCCTCTTATCTGGCCGGACATATCGTGGAATCGAAAGGTCGCTCGTATCATGCGGGTGACTACATTGATCCGTTCACGGCAGGATTTGAAGAGGCGAACCGTGGCGCAATCATTCCCGTGAACGCCATTCCCGGCGCGAATCAGCTCGAAGTGATGTGGTTTCGGCAGAGTACGGTGGATCAGAGCAAGGGATTCCAACCCGTTTATTGGCCGGCAGTGGTGGGGCAATACACCATCGAATGGCCAGTCAATCCCCGGGAGATTGTTCTTGCGAGCAATGATGGCACAGGCGGACTACAGAGTCTGGAGGCAAAAGGTTCGATCTATTACGAAAACGTGCGGAAAAAGCCTGGTTTTAATCCAAACGAAGAGCATGCCCTGATGTTGGGAGGGCAGGGATACGCCCTCCGGGACGATCTGAATGTCACGACAGACGAGGGGTACACTTCCGAACCCTATGTTTTAATCGATTATGAGGAAGAAGATGCGCGACCAGCCATGGCGGTCTTCAAAGTTTTACGGGAAAAGCCGGAAGCTGGCATCGTGTTCGATTATGAAGTCCCAGCCGGCACGATTCTGCAAGCGCCGATGCCCCTGCCGCTCCTGGATAAACCGATTCCGGACGGACCCACTGATCCGCTCGCTCCCAGTGTAAACCGGGAGGTTTCGGCGAGCCAAATATCCGCGTTCGTGCCGGGGGATTCCGCTTCGATTTATGCGTCTGAGTTTACGACGGTGGACCCGATCCAGGTCAAATCGGGGCATACCTACGTCGTTGAAAATTCGAACGATTTGGGGCATTGGAAGCGGGTGTTTTTTGTAGAAAGAGCTGCCGATCAGGGCACGGCTCGAGGAGTGGTTACCGATCATCAAATCACCAAGGTTTCCAATGCGGCGATACCGGTTTTTTCCGACTTTGGAGTCCGTCTGCCAAAGCTCGCTTATCGTTA
The DNA here is from genome assembly GCA_937893495.1 of uncultured Verrucomicrobiales bacterium. GTDB lineage: Bacteria > Verrucomicrobiota > Verrucomicrobiia > Limisphaerales > JAYPXF01 > CALBIE01. Next base: position 2,056 of record CALBIE010000588.1, read on the forward strand.
CGAATTAGGCAGGTTGAGCGTTACGGGGAATTCCATACCCGTCGTCCTTTGGGGGAGGAGCGGTGATGATTGGTCGGCGAGGACCGCGATGGCGGCGATTTCCGAAGGCCGCATCACGATTGACGTGCCGGGCGCGGTATACAGCCTGGACTTCGGTTTTCAAAACCCTCAGAACAATTCATTTTCACTCAATGTCCCTTCGTGGCGATCTGATGATTTCTATGATCAGGTCGAATCGATCATCATCCCTGACACTGCCATTGTGGAAGATCAGCTGACAGGATGGAGACTTTCCCGAAGCCCGGCCGAGACGTCCGAATTCCTCAGGCAGGTCAGTTTCCAGGATCGCAAAGGAAACCATTGGATCTACAGGGGCCCTCATTCACCGGAGGACACGGCAACCTTCGACATGCAGTATTATTATAAGACGCTGCCGGGATTCTTTTTTCCGAATTTGGGGGGTGAACTCAGCGCTCCTGGCATCGTGCCATACCTTCGTGCTTACGATGGGAGCGGAATTGCGATTGGGGAGCCGGATTCCAGGGCCGAGCAAGCGTTGCCGATCACGTATCGAGCAGTATGGCCCAAAGACACTCCGACGCTGTTTCTTGGCGAATCGCTCACAACGCCCAAACGCGGGTTGCCCGCCGTCCGAGGCCAGAGCAGTCTGGAAATACTTTACCAGCAATCCACGGTTCAGAAATCGCCCGTCGACACCACTGTTGTGCTGCATGACCCAACCCGGGAACGTCAGTATGACTTGACCGAACATTTCAATAAGCTTCCGAGTTCAGTCAAGACCGAGAGTTACCGTGGAAAAACCTATTTTCCGAATCTTCCACCGCATCTGAGTGAACGTTTCTTTCTTGATCCGAATCGTGGCGAGTTTGGGGCCCTGGTTTTTCGTGGTGAGTTCGTCGATGCACCTCTGGGTGAAGACTATCTGTTCTTAAACCGAATTGGGTTGGGCGATTTGGCCGTAATGAAGAGCCTGACCGTGGACGATGATGAAAACAAATCCAATTGGGATAACGCCATCGATTCGCTCCAAACGGTGCTGGAGAAGTTTGTCCCGGATACGAATGTTCCTGGCCAGTTTATTGTCGGTGAAAGCGGGACTGTGAATCCGGGAGAACTCGCCCAGATAGGCGACGATGATATTGCCGTGGACTCATACGCATTGACCGCAGTCGGGCCATCGACCGGATACGTCACGCTTCTTGCAGGAAACGGGTTGGCCTTTACGGAACCGGGTGATCCGGTGTCCCTGCAAGTGATCCGAGTTGTCGACGATTATTATCCAGGGGAAGTTACGGTGGTGCAATCGTCGAATCCCTTGAACGAGAAATTAACGATGCGGCAGATAGCCGATCTAGCGGGCGAGACCACGGAGAAGTTTGAGTTTCAGTGGAAGATCGCTTCGCCTGTGGATGGCCTGCCTCCCGGAGTGCAATCGAACGAGCGCACCCTGCTTGTTGGCGATGGAGACTGGCATCATGTGCGATTTCCAACCGGAGCGGACACGGTCGAGACTCTTGCCTCGCGTTCGGATCTGATTGCGAACTTCGCAACTCCCAATGCGCTGGCTGCGGTGGAAGCGTTCGTGTTCACTGACTTCGGAAAAACGGACGGGGCCAACACGCTTGATTTCACATTGACCGAGGCGCAGCCTTTGTCGCCTGGTAGTACGCTTCGGATGATTGATCCGGAGGGCAACGGGCTCGACGTGGAGGTGGTGTCCGTCGTGGAGACGAAAGTTGTTGTGGTCCCGACAGAAGCCAGTTCTGATTCCTCAGAACCTTTCCAGCCGGTTAGCCTGATTGAAGGGGCCGATCCCGCTTTTCCCCATAGCATACTGGTAAAGAAGTTCACCGTTCCAGCGGAACTCGACCTGAGCGCAGTCTGGCTGAGTCTTGATCTGGGCTTGGATGTTGCCGCGAAAATTTGGCTGAACGGCGAAGAAGTTGTGGTGGCAAATACGGGCCTGGGAGACACGGTGCCAGGAGACCCGCCTGCCGGTCTGATCGCTCTCCCCCGGGCGTATGCGTTGTTGCCGGTTCAAATTCTGGAAGGCGGGAACAGCCTGGTGGTTCAATTGTTCGGCAAGGTGGCCGGAAGTCTTGAGTCGTTTAATTTGCGGTTGGAAGCTTTTTACCGGCAAGACCTGACTTCTGTCGCGGGGTCGCAATGGCTGGATATCGATCCGCTGAAGTTCCCCGACGGCGTTCAAGCGATCCTGGGTGGAACCGCAGATGTGCGAAGTCTGTCCGACAATTACGTCATCATGCGCTATTCGCCGATCGAACAGGAACGCTGGACGGATTGGACGACGCCGCAGCTTGCCGAGGGTTGGATCAAGCGCGTACTGGCCGGAATCAATCCATTTAACCAACGCGTGGGCGATTTGTTTAACAATCGCGTGAACACCGAGACGAGCCTGCTGACACAGGCCGGTCCGCGCTGGGAAGGCGACGTGGCGCTTAATCTCGATTCGATCAATGACTATGGCTTGATCGAGATCTATGAAACCGTGCTCCGCCGGGGCAAGATGTTGAGCATCGACGCGGGCATTAATTTTGGTCCAGCCAATGACGCTCTGCTGCTGGCCGCCGGATATCTAAATGATTTGTACATGATGCTGGGTGGCGAGGCGTGGGCGGACGCCGCCAACCCGACCATTGGCATTGGCACCCAGGACAAAACGTTTGGTGACATCGCCACGGCGTTGTTTGCCTTCAAAGGGCAAATGCCATCGCTTCTAGAAGAAGAACTGGCGTTGCTGCGAGGTCGGGACGATTTTCTGCAACCGGGCGTGAATGTGACACCGGTGTATAACCGACTGGTTTGGAATTACACGCGCGGCATTGATTCCGGCGAAGTAATTTACGCGCTGAATTACAATATCAAGGAGAACAATGATCAGGGGTTTGATGGCGTGATCAACGCTGATGACGCACGCAAGTTATATCCGCAAGGCCACGGTGACGCCTACGGGCATTACCTCACGGCGTTGAAGGGGTATTACGCGCTGCTGGCTGATCCGGATTTCGACTGGGTGCCACGCACGGAAGCCGTTCTGATTTTGGGTAAACCCGTTCAGGTGGATTATGTGGATGAACGGAAATTTGCCGCCGCAGGCGCCGCAGTGGCGCGTGCCGGTCAGCAGATCTTCGATCTCACTTGGCGCAAGGATTACAAGTCCGGTGACGATCAGGGTTGGGAACATTTCGAGGCCAAACGAACCAATACACGGCGTTCGCTGCCAACGACCCGCTACTGGAGCATGGACCATTGGGCGAATCGCACGAGCCAGGGAGCTTATCTGAACTGGGTGGTGGGCAACGCCATTCTTCCGGAGACCGATCCCGATCCCTCGCACGAGGGCATTCAGAAGATTGATCGCACGACCGTACCGGAGTTGAAGGAATTGCCTGCCACTGCCGAATTGGTGCAGAACTCCCTGAACAATGCCGAATCGGGGTTGACCCCGTTGGGACTTTCCGAGAATAGCATCGCGTTTGATATCACCCCCACGGATGTTGTTGGCAACCAGTATCGGACTCATTTTGAACAAGTTTATGATCGAGCACTGGTCGCTTTGAATAACGCCCTCTCCGCTTTTGATGACGCAAAGGATGTTACGAAAATGATGCGCTCAGAAACTGAGTCACTGTCTGAACTTCAGGCACAGGTAGCGGATCAAGAACTTGCTTATGAGCACAGGTTGATCGAGCTTTATGGTACGCCGTACGCGGATGATATTGGGCCTGGAAAAACCTGGAAACAAGGATACACGGGCCCGGATTTGGTCCATTATACGTATGTCGAGACACCGGAAATTCAATTTCCAGGATTGTGGAATTATCCCGGTCCAGATTCCGATTACACGGAATTCAAGCTTGATGTCACGGATCTTCCTGCCGATTGGGGCACGAATTACGATTACAATGGTTTTGGTAATCTGAATATCAACCAAATACGCGTCAATGACTCTAATACTGAGGACTATGCCGAATACGATCGGGAAACGGATCAGGGTGACTACATCTCTTTTCACTTGGGCCCGCACGGGTTCTTCGGCAAACCTTCTGAGTGGAGCGGTAAGCGTTCGTCACCCGGGCGGCTTCAAGAAGCGATTTCAGCTTCGATTGCGTCGCATTACAAACTGCGCCTGGCACTGTGGGATCAGTTGGCAACCAAAGCATCTCTGGACCGGCTGATTGGTTTGTTTAGAGCTGAATCCGCAACCTACACAGATGTGCGAGATTTTGAAAATGAGTTGTTGAAGGAGTTGGAGGAATTTGAGCAGAGCGACGCTGCGATTGCCGTTTTCAGAGAGACAAAGCGCATTTATGATCAATTTAAGAACGATGCCGCTGAGGCTGCTGTGGAAGCTTTTCCAGCGTCACTTGTTGCTGGACTCGCGTCTGGAGGAGACATGACTTCCGCAGCTCGTGCCGCTGTTAAGTCGGCGAAAGCCACATCGAACTATGTGGGAGCTCTCGCAAACTGGGCATTCGTTGCGGGGAGTCAATATCGACAACTTAAGGTTAGTTCCAACCAGCGATGGACATTATTTAACAAGATTGACTCACTCAATAGGGCACAGGAATTGCGCGAGAGTCTAGTTGCCCTTGGTGATATGTGGGAGGTTTTGCAGTCCAAGCTATGGACGATCAATGAAGCCCTCCGTGAGAACGAAAGCGGACTCGAAAACTACCGCACTTTAGTCGCGCAGGCCGAACGAATTCAAGATGAACGTGAGGTGTTTCGCCAGCGGGCGTCGGCACTGGTTCAGGGTTTTCGGACACGGGACGCGGCTTTCCGTATCTTTCGCAACGAGAAGCTCGAGCGCTACAAGACGCTCTTCGAGTTGGCGGCGCGATACGCCTATTTGGCGGCGCAAGCTTACGATTACGAAACAGGGTTGCTGGACACCGACCAGGGCAGGGAATTCATCAGCCGCATCGTGCGGGCCCGTGCTCTCGGCGTGACCACCGATGGGGTGCCGCAATTTGCCGGAAGCAACACCGGAGATCCCGGACTGTCGGGTGTGCTTGCTGAAATGAAGGCGGATTGGTCGGTTCTCAAAGGTCGGCTCGGGTTTAATAATCCCGATTCGTACAGTACGACGGCGTCGTTGCGAACGGAGAATTTCCGGATTCTTCCGCTTCAGGACGGGGATGAACGCTGGCGTGATGTGCTTGAGAATGGCCGGAGGGAGAATCTTCTCAACGACTCTGATGTCCGCCGGTACTGCATGCAGATCGACCCGGGCAACGGCTTGCCGGTTCCAGGAATCGTCGTGGAATTCAGCACGACGATTGCCGATGGCGTGAACCTGTTTGGACGGCGGTTGGCCGCCAAGGATCACAGTTTCAGTGCAACTTCGTTCGCAACCAAAATTTTTGCCGCAGGGGTTGTATTGGAAGGTTACCAGGGCATGGATACTCCGGGTGCCAACAGTTCGGCCATCGGTGCGGCGAACGGATTCTCGCCGTCGGAACCGGGCCTTGCGTTTCTGGATAATACGGCTCTTTCCGCGACGCCGTTTGTTTATTTGATTCCCATGGGTGCGGATTCCATGCGCACCCCGTCTCTTGGGGATGCGAGCGGGATCCGAACGTGGAACGTGAACGATGTGACAATCCCCCTTCCGTTCAATATTGGTGGGTCTGATTATTCGACGCAAAAGCTGTGGCAATCGGGAGATTCCCTTTCCGAGCCGTTGTTCGGATTGCGCAAACATCAAGCGTTCCGGCCGGTTTCAAACGTGGATATCTTCGATCGAGAAGTCTATGGCAACAGCGGCGAGCTCAAGAGTTCGCAGTTCACGAACCGCCGGTTGATCGGGCGTTCGGTCTGGAACAGCAAATGGAAACTCATCATCCCCGGGCGCACGTTGCTGGATGATCCGAAGGATGGCCTCGACCGGTTCATCAAAACCGTCAAGGACATCAAACTTCATTTTGTTACCTATTCCTATTCGGGCAACTGAGCGAAGGCACTCCGTTTGATACCATGAAATCAATCCTGAATCCCTGGCTGCGTTCGTTCGCCGGAGTTGCGTTCCTCACGGCGTTGGTGGTTCCCTCGCTGGCTTTTCCCCCGGCGCCGCATCACCGTTTATTCGGCCAGGTGCGCGATGAACTGGGCAATCGGTTGACGGAGCAGGACGCCCTGGTGTTGCTGGAAACCAGCGCCGGAGTTCAGCTCGGAGCGCCTGTTGCGCAGCGAACGGATGCGACGGTGAATTATCAGCTCGATGTGCCAATGGATTCGGGCATTACGGACGACGCATTTAAACCGACCGCTCTCAAACCGACCGTGCCGTTCACGATCAAGGTCCGGGTCGGGAGCCGGACTTATCTCCCGATTGAAATGGCGGGGGCTGCGGCGCTCAACGGCAGGCCTGGCGGAAAAACCCGGCTCGACCTGACCTTGGGAGAGGATCTCGATGACGATGGATTGCCGGATGCCTGGGAACGAATCCTGATCAGCCAGTCGCGTCAGGGACTCGGTCTGAACGATATTTTGCCGACGGACGATTTCGATGGGGATGGCATGAGCAACCTCAACGAATACCTGGCCGGTACCTATGCGTTCGACAACAAGGACGGGTATGCGCTTGAGATCGTTGAGAAGAAGGGGGATCGACCCGTGTTGGCGTTCACCGCCGTGCGCGGCCGCAACTACACGGTCCATGGGTCCAGTGATCTTTCAAACTGGGTGCCTCTGACGTTTCTGGTGGAGCAGAAGGGCGTGGAAGTTCCTGAGACTGTCTCGGCTTACCAGGCGACGGATTCCCGGGTGATCCAGGTGCAGGCGGTTGTGCCGGAGGCTACCGCGAAGATCAGTTTTTTCAAACTGATGATCGAATAGCAGGTGGTTGCTGCAATCGATGGATTCCTCCCGGGGGCATTTCCGCTCTGAACCGAACGGGGCTCGGGGCAGCCGGGCGCCGATGACGAACAATCGAGCTGGCGGAATGGACGGATTTTGGAGATAA
>CALBIE010000589.1 GCA_937893495.1 uncultured Verrucomicrobiales bacterium
ACACCCCGCTCAAAATCCTCGACCAACCCGCTTAAGCTGGCGCCATTCGCGCTAGATGATGTTCATTTTGTGCCCTTCAGCGGTCCTCCGAGCGTTTCCATGCAACCGATATCAGCCATAGTTCTGTTAAACAACTCCGTCACTTTCAGCGTCTTCAGCGGAGGTCTTCGTCCGCTGTCCTACCAGTGGCGACTGAACGACAATCCAATCACGGACGCCACTAATGCCAGTTTAATTTTGCCATCAGTCCAAGCGGCGGATGCGGGAAACTACTCCGTGCAAATTACCAATCCGGTGGGTGCGACAACGAGTTCCGATGCCACGTTGACTGTCACGCCCCTCAGTCCATTTACCTTTCAGATCCTGAGCCTGACGACCAATAATAGTCGGTTGGTCGAGATCAGTGGGGTGGTGGGCGATGATCGCGCAGGAATTGCGGTCGGACCCAATCGGGTCATCGTCACGGGTGACACTCGCAGCGGGCATTACAATGCCGGCGATCTTTCGGGAGCTACGAATATTGACCGGATAATCGACGGATTGTTAACCGATCTGCGAACTGGCACGATTTACGCCCTGGCCAGCGGCACCAATGAGTTTACGCGGTCCGGCGGGGCGGTGGATGCGCTGATTGAACTCGATGAATTTGGGCAACCAACCGGCCGGCGAATTCCTCTGACGACCGCCCTGAATCTTTCGTCCGCGTCGGGGGGCGTCTTCAACGGCTATGGGCTGGTGCTGATTGTCTCCAATGGACGCCTGTACGAAATCCTGCTGCCGTCAGGAATTGTTACCGATCGAGGCAGCTTTACTCGGCCGTCATTTCAAACCAGTGAATCGTGGGCCGTGTGGGGTGTCGCGGAACATTTCGCAGGTGAGACCTACATCGCCTACCGGAAATCCAGCACCCAGGGCATTTACCGTACGCGCATCTCGGACGGGCAGGAATCGCTGGTTTCCGAATTTACGAATCTCGGTGACTTGGCTACATTCATCGTTTCGCCGGCACGTGATCGGTGGTTCTTTCACCACGAGAGCAGCAGTCAGTTCGGCAGCAGCACCGAAGCACTTGGCTCAGCGGATGCCGTCGTCAACTATCTGGCGAACGCCATTGCACCTTTCATTGATGTTCAACCGACAGGAGTTCGTCAACTGGCCGGGCGCCCGGTGTCCTTTCGGGTGCAGGCAGTCGGTTCGGCACCGCTGACCTATCAGTGGCGTTCCAACGGGGTTGATATCGCGGGAGCCACCTTGCCGGTCTTCACGATTCCGTCAATTCAAACCAATGATGCGGCGACCTATTCGGTCTTTGTTAACAATGGTCAGGGATCGCTCACGAGCAGTAACGCGGTGTTGACCGTGTTGCCACCCCGGGCCGACGGATTGAAGATTCTGGGATTTGGCACCAACCAGGTGCAGATCGTCGACGTCCTTTCAAATACCGGCGATGATCGCGGCGGTCTCGCATTGTCTTCGAGTCATGTCTTCATCACTGGCGACACGCGCACCGCCGGGTTTGCAGCGGGCGATCTGTCCAATCCTGTCAACGCCAGTCGGATCATCGATGGATTGTGCGCCGATTTGCAAACACGGACGATTTACGCCCTGAGCGATGGTACAAATGAGTTAAGCTCCTCAACCGGCACATTGCGTGAACTCGTGACCCTGAATGGCACCAACGCGAGTCCCACTGGCGTCAAGGTGCCATTGAGCAGGAGCATCGAACTGCCCTCCGGTCGGATCGGCCTCTTTTCCGGCTGGGGCCGGATCATGATTTATGCCAGCGGCCGGGTTTATGAAATCCTGCTGCCCGATGGTGACGTGTTTGATCTCGGCGCGATGCCGGAGCCGCCGTGGACCGCCACAGAAATTGGCGATGTCAACGGGGTAGTTGAAAACTTCGGCGGCAGCTTGTATCTGACCTATCCCCGAACCTCCACGGAAAGCATCGACCGAGCCCGCGTACCGGATGGGGCAATTGAAACGATTACCAGTTTTGTGGAACTTGGAGATTTTGGGGCTTTGACAATCTGGCCTGAACAAAACCGCTGGTATTTCAAGCACGAAACCTCTTCGCAATTCGGTGGGACCAGTGAAACGCTGGGTTTTGGTGAGGCCTTCTTTGATATCGAAACCATCCCACAGGGGCCGGGAATCCTGGCGAATCCGGTTTCCCGGAATGCGATGGAAGGCGGCATCGTGCGTTTCCAGGTCCAGGCGGTCGGAGCCGGGGCACTGACCAATCAGTGGCTATTCAATGGCAACCCGATCAATGGGGCAACCAATGCTGTCTTGGATTTATCCTCTCTACAATCCAGCAATGCCGGCAATTACTCGATTCGCATCGGTAACGCCCACGGCACTGTGACCAGCAGCACGGCCGCGCTGACTGTTCTGCCGCTTGAGGTGGACACTTTCCATATCCTGAACTTCGGGACCAACAACAGTCTGGCGGTCAATGCGACAACCCCCACCGGCGATGATCGAGGCGGAATCGCATTGTCTTCAACACACGTGTTCAGCACGGGCGATACTGCCACGGGTGCCTACGACTTGGGATTGACAAACGGCGCCTCCGTAGGGCGTGTGATCGATGGACTCTGCTACGACATCCGAACGCTGAAGACTTATGCCCTCGGCAACGGCACCAATGAGTTGACCACTTCAGGAGGTGTCTTGAACACCCTGATCGAACTCCACGATGCCACCGGCAATCCGACGGGTAATCTCATTCGTCTGACGGAAAACATAGCCATGACGTCCAGTGGCAACGGAATCTTCTCGGGATATGGACGATTAATCGTATATGCGTCGGGGCGCATGTATGACATCCTCATTCCCTCTGGCTCCGTCACCGATCTCGGTGCCATGACGAAGCCAAACTGGCAGTCCTCGGAAATCTGGGCCACTTGGGGTATTGCAGAGAAATCCTTGGGAACACTTTCCATTGTTTACCATCAAAGTGGTGGGGAGATTATGGCACGGACACGGGTTCCGAATGGAGCGACATCGGTAATTACGACATTGACGAAAATTCCGGATCTGGCTTCGTTTGCAGTGCATCCGAACCTTCAACGATGGTACTACCGGTATGAAGGACTCGGACAGTTCTTCCCCAGCAACACAGAAGTGCTGGGGTATGCGGATGTCGGTCTGAACAGGCAAACTGCTCCTCAGGTGCCCGTACTGACCGTTCAGCCAGAATCAATGACGCAGTTGACACCACGACCCGTTGCCTTCCGCATAC
>CALBIE010000590.1 GCA_937893495.1 uncultured Verrucomicrobiales bacterium
TCTGAAATTTTTCATTGCGCAATAATTGCTCAAACAGGAGTGGCTGGTTTCTAACGCCGGAGAACGCAAAAATATTTTCTAAATCTGTTTAGCGATGCGTAAATGGAAAATCCCCCATCACGTTGAACATTTTTCCGGCAGTGCTGCAGTTGAGATGATGATTGGAACGAAAGGCGCGGGACGGTTTGGCAATCGAATTGCTATGAGGAGCGAAGGTGGCAGTGTATTGAGAGTGAGCAATCAAAACTACCTTTGCTGTTACGGTTGGGTACAGCAGAGGTAACTGCGTCAACTTTCTTTAGTGACCCCTGGCCGGGTCACGGTACACTGCCACCTTCTTCCTCTTTATACCCGGTGTTTTCAGGGTGGGCAATCTTTTCTCATGGGATGCATTCGATGTGCAAATGCTGCGCTTTTCCAAGGAAAATTGGCCAATAATGCAGAGAAAGACCGATTGGCATCGCGGTTGCTTGGGGAGTTCGTTCGGTATAAATCAAAAACAGCAACATCAGATCAAGAGAGTTATGAAAATCATCAAGAAGACAATATTGGTTGCCGCGGTCCTTCTGGCCTTCGGCATGGCAAACACGACCCAGGCTCAGGACCAGGGTAAGAAACGGACCAAAGGTGGTCAGGGCGGCCAGGGATTCGACCGTAACGAGTTCATGAAACGGATGGTCGATCGTATGCGTGAGCGTTTCGAAGTCAAAAGCGACGACGAATGGGCCATCATCGGCGAACGGCTCGGCAAGGTCATGGAGCAACGATTTTCCGGTTTTGGCGGTGGTCGCCCACCGGGCGGTGGTGGCACTACCGGTCGCGGCCGCGGTGGTGACAATAATCAGGGTGGAGACAATAATCGTGGTGGCGAACGCAGCAGCGGCTTCCGCGGCGATCCAAACTCGGCGGAAGGCAAACTGGCCAAGGCAATCGAAGACAAGGCCTCGGCTGACGTCGTCAAAGCAGCGCTGGATAAGGTTCGTTCCGAGCGCAAAGAGCGTGAGGACAAGCTCGCCAAGGCTCAAGCTGATCTGCGCGAAGTGTTGACCGCGCGTCAGGAAGCGATTGCTGTGCTGGCCCGCATGCTCGACTAGTCCTCAATTCAGACTAATTATTCCTCGACTCGAAAGACATGACTGAGTTGCTCCAGAAAATGATCGACGGGAAGCAGTTGTCCGCGGATGACGGGCGGCTGCTGACCTCTGAAATCGAATCGGGCAACCGGGCCGAACCAGGGTCGGAGGAAGAGGTGTTACGCTGGCTCGCTGAGGAATACGAGCTGAGCTACAACGGTCTCGACGGCATCAAGCTGGATCGGGAGCTGTTGTCCCTCTTCCCCGCCCGCGTTCTGCTCAAGGAAGAATTGCTGCCCCTGCAGCGGCGCAACGGTTCGGTGCTGATTGCTACCAGCCGTTTGTTTTCCACTGAGGGCATCGATACGCTGAAATCTCTGACGGGCCTGCATCTTGAACCGGTGCTCGCCCCGTCGGAGATTCTTCAGAAGGAAATCAAGAAACAACTCGGTGTCGGAGCCGACACCATCGATCAGCTTGACGAAGAGGCCACGTTTGAGGTCGTTGAGGAAGAGGATGACGGTGATCTCGACAATGGTGCCGAGGATGCGTCGATCATTCGCTTTGTCAATCAGGTGATGAAAGACGCGATTGAACTGCGCGCATCGGATATTCACGTGGAGCCGTTCGAGGATGAACTGCGAATTCGTTATCGCATTGATGGTGTGCTGCAGGAAGTTCCGGTGCCGGCTCGCATCAAAAAATATCAGCCGGCAATTGTCTCACGTATCAAGATTCTCAGTCACCTGAACATTGCCGAAAAACGCCTCCCGCAGGATGGCCGCATCAAGCTGCGGCTCGAAGACATGGAGATTGACGTGCGCGTTTCCATCATCCCGATGCTGCACGGTGAAGCAGTCGTCATGCGTTTGCTCCGGCAGGATTCCGCGCTGCGCGGAATGGAAGAACTGGGCATGCCGGACCGGGAACTGAAGATGTTCCAGAAAGTGCTTACCCTGCCGCACGGCATCGCCCTGGTCACCGGTCCGACCGGTAGTGGCAAGACGTCCACGCTTTATACGGCGCTCAACGCCATCAACGATTCTATTCGCAAGATCATTACGATTGAAGATCCGATTGAGTATCAGCTCAAAGGGGTCAACCAGATTCAAGTTTCTGAAAAAGCCGGACTGACATTTGGCCGGGGATTGCGGGCAATCCTCCGTCACGATCCGGATGTGATCCTGATCGGTGAAATTCGCGATCAGGAAACAGGTCAGATTGCCGTGCAGGCGTCCCTGACCGGGCATCTTGTTTTTTCCACCTTGCACACGAACGACGCGCCCAGTGCCATGACGCGATTGGTGGACATGGGAGTAGAGCCCTACCTCGTGGCATCCTCGCTTGAAGCAATTCTGGCACAACGACTCGTGCGCGTGCTCTGCCCGAAATGCCGGGAAGTGGACACGACTTCGCAGACGGCGGCGCTCAAGCAACGGATCGAGTCACTGCGTGAAGCCACTATTTATCGACCGGTCGGCTGCGCCGAATGTCGAACAACCGGCTACAGTGGGCGCCATGCGATTTTTGAGCTCATGGATTTGAGTTCCGAGATTCGGGAAATGATCCTGCGCGACTGTTCCGCCGGGCAACTTCGCGATGTCGCTCGCAAGAAGGGCATGCGCACGCTGTCTGACGACGGTTGGCGGCTGGTGCAAAAAGGTATTACCTCGCCGGACGAGGTGTTGCGGGTAACCAAGGATCAAACGCTCGACGATAATTTGGTCATCTGATGGCGTTCTTTCAATATAAAGCAATCACGCCCGAGGGGCTGGTCACCGAGGGGAGCCTTGAGGCCGGTGGACGCCAGGACGCACTTCGGCAACTCGAAGGTCAGGGCATGAGTCCGGTGGATCTCGCTGAGGGGCGCGGTGGAGCTGCCGCAAAGTCAAGCGCGAGCAGTGATTTGTTCGCCGCGAAGCGCGTCACTCCCCGGATGCTCGAAAACTTCACCCGCTTGCTGTCCAGTTTGCTGGCGGCCGGGTTGCCGTTGAGCCGAGCGCTGGTAATACTTTGCAAAGAGGCCAGTGCGCCGGTGGCCAAAGAAAAATGGAAGGAAATTCACGACTATGTCGTTGACGGTGTATCCTTGGCCGGTGCCATGGCGAAATCGCCGGACACTTTTCCCAAGGTGTACACGGCCATGGTCGAAGCGGGCGAGGCAGGTGGTTTTCTCGATGTAGTTTTGAGCCAGATTGCCGATTTTCAAATGCGGGAGAAGGAGCTCAAATCCAAAGTGATGACGGCCCTGCTTTACCCGGTGATATTGCTGGTCCTCGCGCTCGGTGTGTTGTCGTTTCTGATGGTGTTTTTCATTCCGAAATTCCAGACGATCTTTGCCGGGTTCGGTGCTCAGTTACCGTTGTTGACGCGAGTCATCGTTGCGACGAGTGATTTGATGCGTGAATACGGAATCTTCGTCCTCGCGGGAATGGGAGTGGTGGGGTTTCTCACTCGCAACTGGCTGAAAACCGAGAACGGCCGACGCGTAAAGGAACGGGCAATATTAAAAATGCCCATCGTTGGGCCACTGGTTGCACGGTATGCGATGGCGCGTTTCTGTCGTATGCTGGGAACATTGCTTGGTGCAGGCGTGGCGTTGATCAGTTCGCTTGGCGTTGCTTCGCGATCGATTGGGAACCAGGTGCTGACCGATGCGGTAGCCGCCTCGATCGAGGGCGTGAAAAGGGGTGAATCGCTCGGCTCGAGTCTTTCGCAGTGCCGGGAATTGTTCACCGGGTCCGTGCTGGAAATGATTTCCGTTGCTGAGGAAAGCGGCCGATTGGATAACGAATTGGTGCGAATTTCAGAAGTGACCGAAGGCGATTTGGATCGGCAATTGAAAACGGCCGTAGCGCTGACGGAACCGTTGATGCTGTTTTTTATCGCCGCATTTATTGGCACCATTTTCCTCGGGATGGTGATCCCGATTTTCTCCCTTCAGGATTACATCAAATAACTCTCCAAACGAAAGACAACGAATATGAAAATTCAACTCGATCAAAGAAGAAAACGAGACGCAAAGCGGGGATTCACGCTGGTGGAATTGCTGCTGGTGCTGGTGATTCTCGGCGCCTTGGCGGCCATTGTGGTGCCTAAGTTTGCCGGACGGACGGAGCAGGCCAAAGAAACCGCCGCGCAGACGCAGATCAACAACTTTGAAGTGGTGCTTGACGCGTTCGAAGTGGACAACGGGTATTATCCCAAGGGCAAGGAAGGCCTGACGGATCTCGTTGTGCCGCCCAAGGACGCGCAGAACTGGCGCGGGCCGTATCTCAAGCAGGATATTCCCATCGATCCCTGGGGAAACCCCTACATTTATGAGTGTCCCGGCAAGTTCAATCCGGCCACTTACGATCTGTTTTCCCATGGGCCGGATGGCCGCGCCGGCACGGAAGACGACATCGTCAATTGGAGTACTGGCCGGAGTACTGGCCGGAAATGATCAGCCGGTCGGAACTGCCCAATCACGGAAATACGCATGCAAATCGCGACGCACCCTATCCGCATGATTCATGTGGCAACCGGCCTTCGCCGGGGACGCGCGTTTACCCTGATTGAACTCATTCTGGTGATGGGCGTGCTGGCGGTTCTGGTGGGGATTGTTGTGCCGGTGATGTCGGGCTTTTTTCGCGGCCAGGACATCGCCCAGGAGGGGAAACGTTTCATCGCGTTGACTCAATATGCGCAGAGCCAGGCGATTTCGACCGGAATTCCTCAAACCCTCTGGGTGGACGCCCAGCAACGTGCGTATGGCGTGCGGGAAGCGTACGGTTATTCCGTCGAGACCAACGAGAGCAAGGTTTACTGGCTGGGCAAGGATCTTCTGCTTGAACTGGATGCAACGGCTGTTCCGAATGGAGTGTCCAGCGACATCGGGATCTACTTTCAGCCCGACGGGTTGATTAGTGAGGGCAGCATCACCAATCTGGTCATCGAGCACCCGGAACATGAACGGCTGTATATCGCGCTGGGTACCAACGGACTGGGATTTGAAATTCTCCGCAATGAACGTCTGGACCAATAAAACCGCTATTCGCAGGCCTGTTGCACCGCATCGGAGGGGCGAGGCGGCGTTTACCTTTGCGGAGATCCTCGCGGCGATGCTGTTCATGGCCATTGTAATCCCCGTGGCAATGCAGGGCCTGCGCATTGCCAGCGATGCCGGTACCCTGGCCGTGCGCAAGGAAATGGCCACCCAACTGGGCGAGTCGATGCTGAATGAAGTTGCGATCACGGACGAGTGGCGGAGCGGCACTCAGGCCGGGAGTTTCCAGTCTCCCTATCAGGATTATCAGTGGGAACTCAGCAACGAGCCGTGGTTGGAAACGGGAATGCTTCAGTTATCCATCAAGGTGACCTTCATGTTGCGGAACAAGGAATTTGATATCTGGTTTTCAACCCTTGTGCTGGAGGAACAAGAGGAGACGACCACGCAATGAACTTGCGCTACCGCCAATCTCAATCGCGCAAAGCGGCATTTACACTGCTGGAACTGATGGTGGCGGCAATGATGTTTGCGATCGTGATGGCTACTCTGGCGACGGTGTTCTTTGGCGCGGTTCGGTTGCGCAAGACTAACGAGGGGGCATTTTACAAGACCCATGAAATTCGCCAGTCGCTCAGCTATCTCAAGCGGGATTTGAGATCGATTACCGTGCCGGGCACGAATCTGCTCGATGGTGTCACGGTTACGGGAGACACGACCACCAATGCTGTTACCCTGTCGGGCGTAATGACGACCGGAACCGAGGGAACCGGCTCGGGCACTGGTTCGGGTGTGTTTTCATTCTACACCGCGAGCGGGATGCGGATATCCGATAAACCGTGGAGCGAGATTCAGCGGATAATTTATTACGTGCGTTCGCCAGCGGATCGCTCTTCGACCAACGGTCTGGAACTGGTGCGGGGGGTGACGCGCAACCTGTTGCCGGGTATCAATGAGGATTATTACGAGCAAGTGCTTATGAATGGCGTCGAGCAGTTGGTGTTCGAATTCTGGGATGGATCGAGTTGGCTCGATAATTGGGACTCGACGACGCAGGAAACGCTCGTGCCCAAATTGATTCGGGCGAGCATCGTCATGCAGCCAAATGACGATGGAACCGAGGGGCGTTTCGTTCAGATGTCGATTCCCGTCCTGGTGGAACAACGGACGAACACCGTTGTCGCGGCAACCACCACGACGACTACGGGAGGTGGCCGATGAAATTCGATTGCCAAAAATGCGGTTTGCCACGCTTGCTCCGTCGGCGTGAACACGCCTCGGCACTGGTGATGGTCCTGTGGATTTCCTTTGGCCTGGTCACCATGGCGCTTTACTTCGGGCACTCGATGTCCGTCGAACTCAAAACCACGACCAACGTCGAAGCCGGTGTTCAATCCGAGCAGGCCATTGAGGGCGCGGCGCGGTATTTGAAGTATCTATTTGCCAACCTGCCGTCGCCGGGTCAGTTGCCGGAGGAGACACTGATACAGCGCGAAGGAGTTCCGGTGGGGGAGGCTTATTTCTGGCTGGTGGGTCGCGATCCGGAAACCACGGACGGCACTCGACCCTATTTCAACCTCATCGATGAATCCGGCAAGCTCAATTTGAACATCGCGACCCTGGCTCAGTTGCAGAAACTGCCGAATATGTCGGAGACCTTCGCGGCAGCCATTATCGATTGGCGGGACAGTGATGACGAGGCCAGCGAAAATGGGGCTGAGAGTGATGTTTATCTGCGCAACGATCCGCCGTACACCGCGAAGAATGGACCGTTTGAATCCGTCGAGGAATTACGTTTGGTCTATGGTGCGGACGAAGTATTGCTCTACGGCGAAGATTTGAATGGCAATGGAATTCTCGACCCGAATGAGAATGATGGGGATCTCTCGCCGCCCACGGACAATCAGGATGGCCGGCTGGATCGCGGACTGGTGGATTATCTGACGGTTTATAGCCGTGAACCCGCCACTCAGACCAACGGCGAACCACGCATCGCCGTGGTCCTTCCGAATAATGCCAGCGCTCAACAACGGCAGCAGGTGCAAACCGCATTACGCGCGCATCTCACGGAAATGCTGAGCGAAGAACGAGCGAACGAAATCCTTGGTCGAGTAGGGAACACGATTGCCAGCGTGCTGGATTTCTATATGCGTAGCGGCATGAGCCTGGATGAGTTCGTCAAGGTGGACGACGCGCTGGGAATGAGCACCAATGTGGTGCAGGGCCTGATCAACGTCAACACCGCCAGCGTCGATGTGCTGGCGACGTTGCAGGGACTTGAGATTAACGATGCCGAAGCTCTGGTGGCCTATCGAATCACCAATCCGACGGCTTTGCAGTCGGTCGGTTGGGTCACCGAAGTTCTCGAAGAGGCCAAGGCGCGTGCCATCGGGCCGTTCATTACCGACAAGGGATTTCAGTACACGGCGGACATTTGCGCGGTGGGTCGGGGTGGTCGCGGTTTTCGGCGCTCCAGAATGGTCTTTGACATCAGCGAGGGGCGGCCGAAAGTGGTGTATCGCCGTGAAATGACCCAGTCCGGCTGGGCGCTGGGCGCGGATGTGCGCCAGCAATTGGTCGAATTGGTGCAACAACGATAATGATGGGCAAAAAGAAACAATCCAACCAGGTGCTCGGGCTCAGCTTCGAGGGACGTCGATTAGAAGGGGCGATTGCAAAACGCATTCGTGGTGGGAGCTA
Organism: uncultured Verrucomicrobiales bacterium; assembly: GCA_937893495.1. Taxonomy (GTDB): domain Bacteria; phylum Verrucomicrobiota; class Verrucomicrobiia; order Limisphaerales; family JAYPXF01; genus CALBIE01. The sequence continues at coordinate 7,762 of CALBIE010000590.1, forward strand.
TCGCGTCCAGACTGGTATAAGTCGCGAACTGTCACTCAATCCACTCGCGGATGACCCGGAACTGGTCGGACGTGAGATCAAGGACCAATTGGCTGAAAGCGGTCTGAGTGAAAAACATTGCGTCGTCGGAATCCCGCTGGAATGGACGCTTACCAATCTGATCAAGCTCCCCGATGTACCGGAAGAACACTTGTCTGGCTTCATCCGCCTGCAGGCCGAGAAGGGTTTTCCCTTCGGGCTCGAAGATTTGTCCGTTTCTGTATCGCGTGTTGCGGGCGATTCCGGCGAGAACTACGCGCTCATTACTGCCGTGCCTCGTAAGCATATCGATTTACTGGATCGGACGCTAGGGTATGCCGGATTGAAGCCGGTGAGTTTCTCACTCGGCATTCTGGCGCTGGACGAGACGCAGGGGCAGCAGGGGGACAATTCGCTGATGCTCTTCGTCAACGCTGAAGGGGTCGCCGTGTTGGTTCGTGGTCAGGGCGGGATTGTCTCGCTGCGATCACTCAAAGACGCGTTCATCGGTGATGAGCCCGTGCGTCGGCTCAACGGTCAGGCCGTGGCGCGCGAGTTACGGATCACGCTGGGACAGATTCCGGCTGGAGTTCGGCAACGCTTGAAGAAGATTCGAATCCTTGGCGCGACCGGACTGGCTTCGACGCTAGCCACCGAAATTACCGCCAAGGCCAATGCACTGGGATTGGAGGTGGAGGCCGTTGCTCCGTTTCAGCCCAATGGTTCTCCGGTCAATCTGCCCATCTCCGGCAGTATCTCGCCGGCGCTGGCTTTGGCTACGCGTTACCTTGAAAAGCCGGCACAGACACTGGAGTATCTTCCTCCGAAGGTCAGCCAATGGGCCCGGATTGCGAAGCGGCTCGCCTCGCGCAAGGCTGGCATTCTCGGTGGTGTGGCGGGAGCGGTGGTGC
>CALBIE010000591.1 GCA_937893495.1 uncultured Verrucomicrobiales bacterium
TGAGATTTACGTTCGCGAGGCGCGGCGACTGGAGGGACGCCATACAATCACGCAGCGCGATCTCATGCCCTTGCCCGGGTCCGTCAGAACGTCGGCTTACGCGGATGCCATCGCGATTACGGATTGGTACATGGATTCACACGCGGTCACACGGGGCAGAGCCCGTGGAAGCCTCGACGAAGGCAAGATGATGCTTCACGCCGAAACCTGGCCGGGACAGATCCCTTATCGCTGCCTGTTGCCGAAGGACCTCGATAACTTGCTGGTGCCTGTTTGCCTTTCCGCCACTCACGTCGCCTGGGGGGCAATTCGTCTGGAGCCAACCTGGATGCAAACCGGTGAAGCCGCTGGCTTCGCCGCCGCGCTGGCCTTGAAACAGGGCATTACGGTGGGGCAACTCGATCCGGACGTGTTGGTCCGGAAACTGAAGCAGAACCAATTCCTCCTCAATTTTTACGAGCAGGCTGAAGTGTTTCGTTCACTTCCGTAACCGAGTTACGTGAAAATGTGTCGAGGTGCTCCCGGTGAAGCGATTTCGAGATAGAGATTGTTGTTCGCTGCGCGGAATCGCCATAATCCGGCATGCCTTCTGAAGATTCCGCCACCGGAATATCCGTGTCGATGAGGCCAAGGTTCAGCCTGTTCAAGTGGCTGTTGCTCCTTCCTGTTCGTCTGTTGATTCTGGTCGCCTGGTTGTGGGCGGCGGCGGGTTGTTACTACTTCCCCGGACTTCCGCAGAAGGTTCAGATTGTGCTCTGCGCGGCACTCGGCCTGAGCACCATCGTCATCTTCATTGTCTCGCGCGGCTTCTTTCGTTTCGTGCTCTTCACGATCGGATTCGTCGCACTCGGTTTCGCGCTGGAAAGCGGAAAGGCTTCCAATGAGCACCAATGGAACCCCATGCATGCGCGCAGCCCATCGATCGTTTTTGACGGAAACATCGTCACGATTAAAAACTTTCGGAACTTCAACTATCGATCTGTCTCCGACTTTGCAGAGCAGTGGGAAGAGCGGACGATTGATTTGAACACCGTCGAGGGAGTTGATTACGTCATCCAACCTTTCGCGAAATGGCGCGGGCTCGCGCATACCTTTGTCACCTTTCGCTTCACCGGCGGCACCAATCTAACCATCTCGGTCGAGGCGCGCCGGGAATTGGACGAGGAATATCATCCCGTGGCCGGCCTGTTTCATCACTTCGAACTTCTGTACCTGATCGGCAGCGAGAAAGACCTGATCGGTTCACGGGCAAGTATTCGCGAATATCCGATCTACTTGTTTCCGACTCGAGCCACTTCTGCGGAAGCACGAACGCTGCTCAAGGAAATGCTCGAACGTGCTCAGGCTCTCACAGTATCACCCGAGTATTACCAGACGGCGTTTAAGAATTGCACGACGACCGTGATCGGCCATGTGAACCAGCAACGAACAAACAAGATTCGCTTTGACTGGAGGGTCTATTTACCGGGTTACGTTGATGAACTCGCATTTGAATTGGGACTAATCGACTTCAACGGTTCGCTAAAGGAGGCTCGCCCGAAATGTCGCATTTATCGGACTGGCGGAAACGAACTGGCTGAAGCCGAATGGTCAAAAATGCTGCGTGAGCAGATAGGCCGGGTTGAGTGATCATGGCATTGCCCGATGGGGGGTGGATCCACCTTTGATTGAAGTTCATCCGCGCCGCGCCTGGGCGTGGAGCGCCGGGATCCGACAGATCGCTCTCACCGAATCCGCTACTTCGGCAATACCAGCCCAAGGACGTCTTCGCGCGCGAACATCCACACAATGGCCGCGAGTGCAATGTAGGGACCATAGGGCAGGCGACTGGACCATTCGCGTTTCCCCAGCACGATCAGTGTGACGCCGATGATGGAACCAATGACCGCGCTCAGCATCAGGCTGAAGAGCACGGCGTTCCAGCCGAGGAATGCGCCGATCGCGGCCATGAACTTCACATCGCCCAACCCCATGGCCTCGCGCGGGAGAATCATTTCGCTGGTGCGCGCCTCCATGAAATGCACTGACTCGGGATCGAAAACCTGGTCCGCGATTTTCAATCGTCTCGGGCTGAGTTCCACGTCCACGTCCCAGAAGCAGCGATCCACTGTCTCCAGCCGGTCGGCCCGGAACCGAATGGTGTCGGAATTGCGATAGAACACCTCCCCGTATGACCGGACTTCATCCGGGAGAAACAAATCCGTCTCCGAAAACACGACGCGAGAACCGGACTCCAGTTCGAGTTGCTCGCGTCCAAACATCAGTTTGCCCAGGCGAAGAATCGCATACACCAGTCCTCCGCCAACCACGATTCCGTAAAAACTCTGCTCCATTCCCGTTGCGGCCTTCTCCACTCCGTGCAAAGCCGGCACCAGTGCCGAGGCGATAAAACCGGCGGCAATTCCGCCGAGAGTGATCTCGTCCGGAATGATGAAATGTTCGAAATCAATAAACGTCGCCACAATCAATCCGCCAAAGAGGATTGAGTAAGCGATTGCGATCCCGACTGAGATATCGCCAAAGGCCAACCAGCACGACATGAATGCCACGCCGGTCAGCAGCTCGACCAGAAAGTAGCGGGCTGAGATGGCCGCATTGCAGTTCGCGCATTTGCCGCCGAGCCAGAGCCACGTGAATATCGGGATATTAAGAACGGCGGGGATGGAATATTTGCACTCCGGGCAATGTGATCTTGGTTTCACGATGCTCATTTCACGCGGCATGCGGTGAATGCACACGTTCAGGAAGCTTCCGGCGATGGCGCCATAGACGAAAAATACCACCGTCCAGAATTGAAACGGCATCTGCGTGTAGGGACTCACCTCAGTTTCCATAAACTTCTTTCCGTAATGCCGCTCGCATGACTTCAACCGGCGCGATTCGCCCGGTCCAGATTTCCAGCGCCGCCGTGCCCTGATACAACAACATTCCCAGACCGTTGGCAGTTTGCGCGCCCGCTTCCCGCGCCCGGGCAAGGAATGGTGTTTCCGCCGGACGATAAATCATGTCGTAAACTTTCGGGGCGCCGTTGACGGAAAATCGCGATTCGTCGAGCGGTGATGCATCGCCATCTTTCAAGCCCAGCGACGTGGCGTTCAACAGGATGTCCGCCTTTTGATCATCCGGATAGCCCGCCGTGGCGTTGACATCCGGATACGTTTCCCTGATTTCATTCTGCACCGCGACGGCTTTGCTTTCCGTACGGTTCACCAGCCGGATCGATTTCACACCCTCGGCAGCCAACCGTAAAGCAGCCACCCGTCCCGCGCCACCCGCACCCAGCAGAACCACAGTTGCTCCTTTCAATTCTGCTCCCAAATCCTCGCAGAGCGAACGAACGATTGCATCCGCATCGGTGTTGAAGCCCTTCGTTCGAATATCGCCTTCGTAATCGACCGGCAATTCTCCCAGCGAGACCCATTCACCTGCATCATCTTGCCCCTCAAAACGAATCGTGTTCACCGCTCCCCAGGTGCGGGCGCTCTCATCCAGTTCATCCACCAGTTCATACGCCAGCAACTTGTGCGGCACGGTCAGGTTGAGGCCGATGTATTTCATCGCCTGCGCGCCGCGAATCGCCTCCGCCAGATCATCCGGATGAACGTCAAAAGCCAGGTAACGCCAGTTCAGTTCAAGCGCGACAATCCCGGCATTCTGCAGTGCCGGCGACGCCGAGTGCTTTACGGGATGTCCATATACGGCGCAAATGCGCGTCGTCGCGGAAATCGAGTTGGCAGGGCTACCGGGCACGCGCGGAAGTTAAAGGCAGCCGGAACTCCGTTCAAAGGTTTTGTTTTGATCACTCGTCGCCGCCGATTCAGGTAGCGTGTGATTTCAATTTCTTGACGTGGCCATGGAGTAAGTGCTTAAAGGCACGATGAAATCCCGCCTTACTGGCGTCTTTGTCGCCGTAGCGTTTCTCGGAACATTACTACCTGTTGAGGCGGCGGTTGTACCGATCGCTGGCAAAGCTTCATGGGCAACCGGTGTGGTCGAACCACGTATTTCGCCGGACGGGCAATCCGTTGCGGGATCGTATCAGGGCTCGATCGCCGTAGTGTCGCTGAAGACCGGTGCCATGCGAATCCTGACACACGGGGAAGGATGGGATGTTTCCCCCGTATGGTCGCCTGATGGCAAACGCATTGCCTATATCAAGTCGCCAAACCATTCCGCCGGACGTCTGGCGATCCTTAACACCGTCGATGGTTCTGAGGTGAAGTTGCCAGTTGCTGTTGGAACTCGAAGTCCCATCTGGTTTCACCCGGACGGTATGCGACTGCTTGGAAAACTGGCGACCCGCGGCCCCGCGGTCCGAATTTCATGGCTGGATCTCAAGACCGGCGAGGTTGAGGTTGTTAAAGGCATCGAGGACAGTTCGGGAACGCGACGGGCCACATTCGCGCTCTCTTCGGATGGAAACTCGATATATTTCACTTCGCAATATGATCAGTCCGGCGAGCAAGGCGGCAACAATGGTCCGCAGGCCGATGTGTTTCGTATTTCGGCCGGCGGTGGTATTGCCGAGAAGCTCTTCCAATGGCCCGCCCGTATCTACAACTGCGCTGCGGCGGACAACGGGGCCGGCCTTTACATCGCGACCGACCTTGGCACCACACACAACGACATCTGGTTTGTCCCATTTGATAAACCCAACGCGAACGCGAAAAAAATCTCCTTCGGTCAGGCCGACGAAGATTGGCCGTCGGTCTCCGTGAACGGTGACAAGATAGTCTTCACCGATAATCGCGATGGCGCGACCGGACTCGTCGTGGCGAATCCGAGAGAAAACCAGGAGGAGCGAGTCATGGTGCGTTCGATTGATTACGGGTCGGCCATCGGCAACATGCGCCTCAAGCTGGATGACCCACGCACCAGTGAGCCCTATGCCGCCCGGGTGTCCATCAAACGCAAGGACGGCAAATACTTCGCGCCGCCCGGCGCCATGTATCACATCACGGCCGGGCTCGGCTACTTCATCTCGCGCGGCGATGTCGCAATGAGGATCCCCGTTGGCGTGTACGAAATTCGCGTCTTTCGTGGCACGGAATGGATTCCCGATCTGACGGAGGCAACCATCACAGCCAACGGCGGGCTGACTGAACAGGTGTTTCATCCGGCCAACACCCGCTGGGTCCACATGGCAAACCGAGGCTGGTATTCCGGCGAGAATCACATCCACGCCAACTACGGTTACGGCCAGTGGTACAACACCCCGCAATCCATTCGTGACTGGGTGGAGGCCGAGGATTTGAACGTGGCGAACCTTGTCATTGGCAACTCGGACGGCGACTCGGTCTTTGACCGTTCATTCTTCCGCGGCGGCCCCGACCCGTTGTCCGATGCGGACACCATTCTCTGGTGGAACGAGGAGTTCCGCTCGACAAGTTGGGGTCACATGACGCTGTTTCACCTGAAGCAACTCGTGGAACCCATCTTCACCGGCTTCAAAAACACGACCAACCCGCGCGACATTCCCGCCAACTACGAGATCCTGCGCCGCACGCGAATGCAGAATGGCGCGGCTGGCTACACTCATCCGACGAATAATCGCGAGGACTTTTATGACCAACCCTACTCGGCCAAGGGACTTCCGGTGGATGTTGCGCTCGGTCTCGTCGATTGCGCGGACTTCATGGGCGTCGTTTATGAGAATGCGATTCCATACTGGTATGAACTGCTCAACGCCGGATTCCGCCTGCCCGCCTCGGCCGGCACCGATTGCTTTCTCAACCGCGCCAACTGCCTGCCGCCCGGCTGGGGCCGCGTCTATGTTCATCTGCCAGACGGACTGGACTACGCGAAATGGGTCGAGGGCGTGAAGGCCGGCCGCTCGTTTGTGAGCAACGGCCCGGTGTTGGAATTCAGCGCGAACGCCGCTGCCATCGGCGACACCATCCGGCTCAAGCAGCCCGGCAAGGTCCGCGTCCGTGGCAAGGTCGAATCACAATTTCCGCTGGAGACACTGGAAGTCGTTCACAACGGAAAAGTCATCGCCACCGTGAAACCCGGCCATGGACGCGCTACAACGATTGACCAGGATGTGGCCGTGACCGAAAGCGGCTGGCTGGCCGTGCGCGCCAGCGGCAAACCCGTGCGGTATTGGCCCGGTCGCTCACAAGGTGCGCATACGAATCCCATTTATTTGCAGGTCGCCGCCCAGCCGCAGAACACCAAAAAGAGCGCGGAGTATTTCCTCAAATGGATTGATCGGCTCGAAGCGCAGTTGAGGGAACGTGATCGTATTCCACCAAGCGAATGGGAAGACGTGAAGAAGCATCTGGATTTGGCGAGAGAAGTGTATCAAGGCAAGGTTTCAGCGGCGGCAAGATCCAGACTCGTCAGATGACACTCCGAAACTCGGGGCAGAGGCACGAACGCTACGATTGGTCTGGCCATTGGCTGTCGGCAAAGCGAATCAGTTTATTCAGTCCGGAATCCTTCAATCTCTGGATTGGCACCAGGTCTTCCAAACGACAGGCCAGTTGCTTCAGAGCCTCTCTGACGCATCGGTCGAAGCGGAGATTTCGCAACAACTTGATTTCGTTGATGATGTCACGTTGACGGAGGAACTCCTTCCGGCCCTCGTCGATCAGGAATTCGAGATAAGCGGGCAGGATTGAAACCAGAATTCGAAGATGTTTTTAATCCTGTCGGCCGGCCTGATTCAAGTTGATGAGATTGTGACATTTTCCCTTGAACAGGAAGATTGGATCCATCACACGACACCGGTTGATTTCCAGACATCTCGCGCGAACCTTGCCGAGTTGGCTCACACCGATTCCCATTACGGAACCGAAAAGGTCCAGCGTCCTGGATGGGGTGCCACTGGTTTTGAAAACACCAACCTGCACATCCTCCGGCGACGTGGCGCGATGTAATCGTCCCGCAATCACCTTGTCGATGTTATCCAGGGTAGTCTTTGATACCCACAGGCACAATCCTTTGACGTGAACGGTAAAAACCGGTCGAGGCCGGAAACTCGGCCATGAAAAAACTCAGCCCACAAATTGACCGCCTGTCCGCCTTCAAGAAAATAGGGAAGGCCGGCTTCAGTCAGAGCCTGAAAACACTCCACATAATCCGCGGGAGACGTTGGTTGGGATTTCACCGGCCGACAGCCCGCCGCAAATTGCTGATCTTGGCTCCCTTGAAAAAGCCACCGCTAAAAACGGAATTCTCCCGTTGAATTCGACGGCCATCGACGCCGCGCTCAATACGCAAGTCATCGGCCCGGCGCGAACGCCGCTTTTCCATCGCCCGCCCGGCCACCCAATTGTCTTTTGCTTCAGGCATTGCAGGTAAATCTAGCGCCTTGGATGGTGCCCGTCAATCCGGCAAGCCCGGCGCGGGACTGCACCAGCACGTTGGTGTCGATCACCACTCTCATGCTCAACGAAAGGGATGCCTGGTGCGGTGCGCTTGAATGGCCGCGTCGATTTGTTCTGAATCCAGCTTCCCCGCGAGTCTATCCGCATTCGCCTCCTCGGCCATCTCGGCGAAAAGACTGCGCCGTTCGAACTCCCTCAGCAACTCATGCACCGCAGTCAACACAGAATCGGAGAACAGAATCCGATGACATTAATATTTCCATTTCAGGCTCCAACCATAGTTGTGGCAAATCATGGCGAAAGAGATTACTGCAATCAAAATCCATGCGACCGGATGAAATCCCGCGGCCAGGTAATACACAAACGGAAAACTTGATTTTTCAATCCAACTCGGATGGACAAACATCGGATCCAACCCACGGCCCCATCTCGGCAACTGATAGCAAAGAGGAGCAATTGCAACCATTGACACGAGCCAAAGAAGAAAATTGATCAAGATCTTCGGTGGTTGAGGGTCTGCTTCATCTTCCTTCATCAGTTCCAAAGTCCAGCGTTCGAAAATATCCCTGTGCACCGCTAAAGGCAACAAGTCAATATTCAGATAGCCCCCGCTTTCCAATTTCTTTTTCCTTTGGATTCACGGAGGGCCTTTGAGACATTGACCGCCCGTGGGATTGGGCGAGAAAGATGTCGGGTCACAGACCCAGTTACCGGACGGATGGTTCACTCCATTTCGGTTCGGTCTGCTGCTGTTTGGATTCCTGTTCACGGTGTATCCGGAGGTGATCCTGGGGAGTCACACGTTTTTCTTTCGCGATTTCGGGCACTTCGGATTTCCGGTTGCGCATTATCATCGGGAGAGTTTCTGGAATGGCGAAATCCCGCTGTGGAATCCGTACAGCACATGCGGCATTCCGTTCCTCGCGCAGTGGAACACGCTGGTGCTGTATCCCGGCTCGTTGATTTATCTGCTGCTGCCGGAGCCATGGGGGGTCGGATGGTTCTGCCTCGCGCATGTTCTGCTTGCCGGGCTGGGAATGTATCGATTGACGCATGAACTCACCGGCAGCCGGTTCGCGGCGTGCGTCGGCGGACTGCTCTTCGCCTTCAACGGCTTCACTCTTCACGCGGTCATGTGGCCGAACAACATCGCTGCCTGGGGCTGGCTGCCGTGGGTGTTGTGGTCCGTGCGTGGTGCGTGGCGCGACGGCGGAAAGGCGCTTGTTCCGGCCGTGCTGCTCGGTGGATTGCAGATGCTCTGCGGCGCGCCGGAAATCATTTTGTTCACCTGGCTGCTGATGGGCGTGTGGCTATTGGCGGAGGTGTGGCAAGGACGCGGAAAGAGAGTGCATAATTCGGGGCCTGCCGAGCCGGAGGCCGGCGCTCCGGGGGCATGGTCCGCCATTCGTCGATTCGTGTTGGTTGGCGTCATGGTTGCCGCCCTTTGCGCCGCGCAGTTGCTGCCTTTCCTTGAACTGGTCATTCACTCTCATCGCGAAGCCGGTTTCGATACCGATATGTATGCCCTCCCGGCCTGGGGTTGGGCCAATCTGCTGGTGCCGCTCTTTCGCGCCACGCCTTCGGCCACCGGGGTGTATTCGCATGTTGAGCAGCAATGGACGTCGTCTTTCTATCCGGGGATCACCGGGCTCGCATTGGCGATCTGGGTGATCGCGCGCGGACAGGATCGCGTCATGCGATGGCTGGCCGCATTTGGTCTGATGGGGCTGATTCTCGCTCTGGGCCAGAAGGCGTTTCTCCTGCCGTTGTTTCAACAGGTATTGCCCCTCTTCGATCTCATCCGGTTCCCGGTAAAGTATGTCGTGCCGATGTTGATCGTGACGCCGATATTGGCTGCGGCTGCGATTGCACATTGGGAAAGATTTTCCACCGATGACAGCCAACGCGAAGGCGTCGTTGCCGGGCGAATCTGGCTGCTGCTGCTGCTGGCGACAGGATTCATCTGTTACGAAGCCTGGTGTCAACCCGGGTCCGATGAAGACGGGACAATGACCGTCGTCAACGGCGTCAGTCGGATGGCCTGGTTGATTCTGCTGGGCGTACTTTTATTGCTTGGCCACCGGCATGACCTGCGGCGAATCAAAGCGCAAGCGGTCATCCCGTCCAACAAACAAGACGAGAAAGGCAAATGGCAACCGGGGAAAGGATTCGCACAGAGTTTGCATGGCAACAGCGATCAAGATACGCCGAGACACGCGGGTTCTCCCGTCGTGACCGGGGCGTTTCTGCGAGGAGCCGTTTTACTGGTTATTGGTCTCGATATTCTGACGCATACACCGGAACAGAATCCGACCGTCGTGACGCAGGCCTATGAACCCGGTGTCGCCCGCTTGAACGCGATGCCCCGCCTCGGTGAAGGCCGTGCGATGGTCTCGCCGCGGATGGAACTGTTCCTGAGTCAGGCGGTAAATCCTGACGCCTTGAATTACTGCATCAGCATGCGACGGGCATTATTCACCGACTGGAATCTGCTGGAAGGCATTCCGAAGGTGAACGGCTTTTTCTCGATGTATCCGGCCGAGCATCAAGCCATCTGGCGGCGGTTGTACGAATCTGGTGCCGTGCCGCCCGCGCCATTGATGAATTTTCTCGGGGTCTCGCGGATCTCCAACGAGGAAACCGTTTCGACCTTCAACTGGGATTCGCGATCCGATGCTTTGCCGTTGATCATCGGTGGCCAGAAACCGTTGTTCGTGGAGGACAAACTAATTCCCGAATTGATGACCTCCGAAGAATTTGATCCCGAACAGGTCGTGTTGCTCCCGGCGGAACTGGAATCCGCGAACCTTGGCAAGGAGTCGGCGGAGATTCGGATTGAGGCACAGTCATGGTCAACTCATCGAATCACTTTTGATGTGGACGCGGCGGATGCCGGTTGGGTGGTAATCGCGCAGGGTTGGTATCCGCATTGGCGCGCATTCATTGATGGCGACTCAGTGCCGTTGTTTCGCGCTAATCACGCGTTTCAAGCCATTCAAGTTCCGGCCGGCCAACATGCGGTCGTGCTCGAGTATCGTGACCGGACTTTTCTGGTGAGCGGATTGATTTCCATTGCAACTTTGTTTGTATTGTTCGCCATGCACCGGATAATCCGCCGCCAGTGATCGATTCCCAATCGTCAATCGCAGACACGACGTTGCCAACGGATACAGAGAACGCATTGGCCGACTGTTTTCGTCCAGTGCGATTTGCTCTGTTGCTCGGATTGCTCGTGGTGGTTTCATGGCCGGCGGTGGTGTTCGGGACTCAGTCGTTTGTCCTGCGGGATTTCAGTGTGTTTGGATATCCCATCGCCCATTACGCGCGGGAGAGTTTTTGGAACGGTGAAATTCCCCTTTGGAATCCGCTCAACAACTGCGGTCTGCCCTTTCTCGCGCAATGGAATACGATGGTGCTGTATCCGCCGTCGCTCATCTATCTGCTGCTGCCATTGCCCTGGTCACTTTGTCTCTTCTGTCTGTTGCATCTCTATGGCGGTGGACTCGGGATGTATTTCCTCGCGCGCCGATGGACGGCCAACAATTTCGCCGCGGCCATCGCCGGCGTGGCCTACGCATTCAATGGGTTGACACAAACGGCGTTGATGTGGCCGAACAACATAGCCGCGCTCGGGTGTTTGCCGTGGGTGGTGCTGTGCGCCCAACTTGGATGGCGCGAGGGGGGTAAATGGTTCACCCGCGCCGCGCTCGTTGGCGCGCTGCAAATGCTGACGGGCGCGCCGGAAATCATTCTGCTCACCTGGGTTTTCATTGGTGTGCTTTGGCTGGCGGATTTGGTGGCGGGGAAAGAGCACGCGGTCCGAAGTGCTCGCGGATGCACCTTCGCACCCGGGATCCCTATCGCTCCATCCCTGTCAGGGAACCCAGACGCCCCCTCATTCCATCCCTCTCCCCCAGTGGGGGAGAGGGTGCCCGAAGCGCCGGGTCAGGGGACCCGGCCTACAATTTGTAGGCCCGGTGCCCTCACCGGGCTTCCCTCGTTTCGGGAGGTTTATGGAGAGAGCTCCCGAGGGTTGGAGAAAGAGGATTCGGGGCGAGGTGAAGGCTTGTTTTCCGTGATCGTCCGACTGCCGTTGCTCGTCGTGGTCATTGCCGGGTTGTCGGCGGCGCAATTGCTGCCGTTCCTGGATCTGCTGGCGCATTCTCAACGTGGAGAGGAGTTTGGCGGGCAGGTGTGGTCCGCATCGCAGTTCGCCTGGGTGAATTTCCTGGTTCCGCTTTTTCGCACCATTCGTGCATCGTCGGGTGTTTACCTGCAGGCGGATCAACTGTGGGCGCTGTCATTCTACGCCGGAGTGGGGACCTTGTTGCTGTCCGTCATGGCCGGTTGGCGACTCCACCGTTCCGGGCTGCTCGTATTGATCGCACTCGGCTCGCTTGGCCTGGCGATGGGTGCCGCCGGGGTTTTGTTTCCCATCGCCGACCGATTCGCACCACTGGGTTTCATGCGTTATCCCGCGAAGTTCATGGTTTTAACGGCCATTGTCATCCCGCTGTTGGCGGCCGTGGGACTGAAACGATTCCTGGATTCGAAGGACGGTGAATCATCGAATTCGTTCAGCTTTGCCGTGATGGCGTTGCTTGGATTGTTCGGCACTGGTTTTTGGTTGATCGGTCTTGTCCCGGTCGATGGAGAAATGATGGACCCGGTCTATCAAAGCGCGTCGGTGCGATTGGCGTTTCTGCTTTGTGTCGTCGGGTTGTTGTTCGGACTCAAAAAGGTCACCGAAGCGCGGCGGCGTTCGCTAATCGCCTTCGCGCTGATCGCGGTTGTCTGGTTTGACCTGAAGACACACCTGCCCAATCTGACTGCGACTGTTTCGCCGGCGTTGATGGTGGACCGATTGCCGCTGCTCCAGGACCTTAAGCCCAGGCCTGCGCTTGAAAACGGCAGGGCAATGCTCACGGCGAACGCGTTGTTGGAGTTTAAACACAAGTCGCTGCCCGACATGGGGCAAACGCTCGTGCTCCAACGCGTCGGTATGTTCGACAATTTCAATCTGCTCGAAGGCCTGGCCAAGATGGACGGCATCTGGTCGCTCTATTTACGGGAGCAGTTCGAGATCGAAATGCGGCTCTATGCGAGTGAGACGAATATTCAGCCGGCGCTGGGCGATTTTCTCGCCGTCAATCAGGTGTCTTCGCCCACGAACATTTTTCAATGGATACCTCGTCCGACTGCGATGCCTGTCATCACCGCGGGACAGCAACCCGTTTTTGTTCAGTTCTCGAATATTTTTCGCGTGTTGCTCGCCAGGAATTTCGACCCACGCGAGGTCGTATACTTCAACGAGGACAGCACTGAACTGATGTCAACCAATCGGGTCCGTGACGCGCGCATTCGGCAGTCGTCAATTTCCGCTCACCGCGTTGCCTTTGACATCGAAACACCGACGCCGACGGTGGCCGTCATTGCGCAATCCTATCATCGCGGGTGGGAGGCGACGGTGAATGAACAACCGGCCAGGGTGTATCGGGTAAATCACGGATTCCAAGCGGTGCGGATTCCCGCCGGCAGGCATCATGTCGAACTGCGGTATCGCGATCGAAAATTCATGGCAGGATCTTTCATTTCGCTGGGGACTTTGTTTGCATTGTTCGGTTTCAAGCGAATTGAAAAACTGGTGATAAAGAGCGGGAACAAGGGCAAAAATGCAGAAACACCATGACTGCTGACGGCAAAAATGATGACCCTTCGTCGGACGCGGAAGGTCCAATTGAATGGCTGTCGTCCACGCGTTTCGCCGGGTTGCTTGCGCTCGTTTTCATCGGTTCATTTTTCGGAGTGTTTATTGGATCGGAAACGTTTTTTCGATCGGACTACGGCGTCATCGGTTACCCTTCGACGTTCTACTTTCGGCAGAGCGTGCTGGCGGGTGAACTGCCGCTTTGGAATCCGTTGAGCAATTGCGGCGCGCCGTTTCTCGCGCAATGGGGAACGATGTGTCTCTACCCCGGCGCGTTGTTCTACGTTCTCTTTCCCATGCCGTGGTCGTTGGGGGTGTTCAGCCTCGGGCACCTGTGGTTTGGTGGCGTGGGAATGTTTTTCCTCGCGCGTCGCTGGACGAACGACCCGTTCGCGGCGTCATTCGCCGGATTCTCATTTGGCTTAAGCGGGGCCGTATTGGCGTGCCTAATCTGGCCTAACTACTGCGTCGCACTGGGATGGATGCCGTGGGTTGTTCTCACTACACAAATCGCCTGGCGGGACGGCGGTCGCAAGATTCCCATCGCGGCTTTGGCCGGGACCATGCAGATGTTGACTGGCGCGCCTGAACTGGTGTTGCTGACCTGGCTGCTGCTGCTGGTTCTTGGGTGCGCCGAAATCTGCTCAATCTCGAATCGCGTGATGCTGGTTGTTCGCTTTGGGTTGGTAATTGGAATAATCGCAGCGCTTTCAGCAATTCAGTTATTACCGTTTTTTGAATTGCTGGAACACTCCCAACGCGACGCATCGTTTCGTGATTCCCGCTGGCCAATGCCCATTTGGGGTTGGGCGAATCTGTGGGTGCCATTCTTTCACTACGGTATCACCGATCAGGGGCTGTATGTGCAGCAGGGGCAATACTTCCTCACCTCATACTATCCCGGTGTTATTGTTTTGGCTCTGGCTGTTTTGGCTGCGTGGCGGGTGCGTCATCGGAACGTGACGATATTTATCGTCCTTTCGATTTTTGGCCTCCTCATGGCCCTTGGTGAGGGCGGATTGATTTTCCCGGCACTCAAACAACTGCTGCCGGGTGGGGGCATGGCGCGATATCCCATCAAGTTTGTTTTTCTTGCCGCGTTCCTGTTTCCGCTGCTGGCGGCCTACGGGCTCAAGCGACTGGCCGAAGACAAGGCTGCCAATTTGGCGAGTCAGAACCGCGATGCGCTCCGGATCGGAGTTGCGACTGTCGTCGTCATGCTGATCCTCCTGGCGCTGGCCCACGTATTCGCCAATCCGTTTGACCAGCTTGCCCAGACGCGCGCCAACACCGGCGCCCGGTTGATGTTGTTTGGGTTTGTCGGATTCGCGCTGATGCGATCGACGGAGAATTCAGCGCCGGTGCGACAAAAGCGCCTGTGGCAGATGTTGACGCTTTTATTCCTCGCGACCGATCTGCTGACGCATCTGCCCCGCCAGAATCCCCGCGTTCCCGCCGCGTTGTATGCGGCCAATCAACTTCAATCGACGTTGAAGCTCTATCCGCCCCCGATTCATGGAAAGGCGCGGGTCATGATTCTGCCGGAGACGGATCATCGATTGAACCTCAGTCTGCCGCCGCGACTTGAACGTGACTACGCGGAGAAACGTTTGAACGCCTGGTCGCACCTCAACCTGCTCGATGGCTACGCCAAGGTGAACGGCTCCTCCACGCTTCGAATTCGTGAGCAGGATGAATTGGAGCGGTTGCTTTATCCCAAAACCATCACCAATGCGCCGTCAGCGAAGCCGATCACGGATTTCCTTGGCGTGGCGCATATTTCTGCAACGACGATCTCAAATCTGTGGGAGCCGCGGTTCAGTTTCATGCCGTTCGTCACCGGTGGTCAACGGCCCGTCTTCGCGGACCCGTCAACCACGCTCAGTAATCTGGTCGGCACTAATGTGAGTCTCCGTGAAGTGGTTTTTCTCAGTCCGGACGACCGCGATAAAGTCGGTGAACTGGCCGCCTCGAAACCGCGAATTGAATTACAGTCGGTTCGCGCGCATGAAATTCGTTTCACGGTTGAGGCGGAATCGCCGGCTCTCATCGTCATTGCCCAATCGCATTACCCGGCGTGGCGGGCAACCGTGAATGGCAGCGCGGCTGACATTCTGCGGGCCAACCATGCGTTTCAGGCCGTCAAGGTGGAGAAAGGAAATTCCGAGGTGCGCCTTTACTACCGAGACCAACAATTTCGAACGGGTTCAATCATTTCCGGAATCGCGTTTGCCGTTTGTCTTGTCTGGCTGATTCCGGTATCCCGAAAGAAATCCGTGCTGAATGGAAATGAGCAGTCAGACGAATCCAATGACTGAGACGAGACTTTCGGAGCGCAGGTTTATCGGCCTCCTCGGGGTGTTGTTGTTGCTGACCTTTTATCCGGTCCTGCTTGGCGGGCAGGCGTTGTTTTATCGTGACTACGGATTCCTGGGTTACCCGTTTGCGCACTTTCACCGCGAGATGTTCTGGAGCGGGGAAATTCCGTTTTGGAATTCCCTGATTCACTGTGGTGTGCCGTTTTTCGCGCAGTGGAACACGATGGTGTTTTATCCGGGGTCCTTGATCTATCTCATCTTTCCGCTGCCGGTTTCGCTGGCGTGGTTTTGCGTATTGCACATCTTCCTTGGCGGCGTCGGGATGCGGCGACTGGCGCTGTGCTGGACGGGTTCGGATTTTGGGGCGGCGGTCGCGGGTGTCTCTTTTGCAGTCGGTGGTATGATGCTTGGATCGGTGATCTACCCGAACTATCTCGTCGCATTTGGGTGGCTGCCATGGGTGTTCCTGTTTGCGGAAAAGGCGTGGACGCATGGCGGGCGAAACCTCGCGCTGGCGGCGCTGGCTGGTAGTATGCAAATGCTCAGCGGCGCGCCGGAATTGATCCTGATGACCTGGATGCTTCTGGGTGTTGTTGGCGTCAGCCGAATTGCTTTTGATGCCACCGCTCCTGAAGCCCTGCCGCGCCGGTTTGTCTTTGTGGTTCTACTCATTGCCGGAATCTGTGCGTTTCAACTGCTCCCGTTTTTTGAACTGCTGCATCACTCCCAGCGGGACGCCGGTTCCGCATCTGGATTCTGGGCTTTGCCCGCGTGGGGATGGGTGAACTTTTTTGTGCCGCTCTATTCGCATTTCAAGACTGAACAGGGCGTTTATGTTCAAGCCGGACAATCGTTTTTGCCGACGTATTACCTCGGCATCGTTCCGCTGTGGCTCGCGGTGGTTGCCATCTGGCAGCAACGCAATTGGCGCACGGTGGCACTGGCGTTTGCGGGATTTGGCGCGCTGTTGATCGCGATGGGCGAGCAGTCGCCGGTTTACGGAATGCTGAAGTCCGTGTTTCCCGTCGGCTTTGCCCGGTTCCCGGTCAAGGCGGTTTTGATCATTGGATTCATCGGTCCCGCGCTCGCGGCCCATGCGATCGCCTGTTGGGAGAAACATCCTGCCACCGGCAGTGAATCGATTCTTCGGCGATTGGCTCAAAGCGCGGGCGTGATGGCGTTGGTCATTGCGGGCATCGGCGGTTTCTCACGCATGAAGCCGCTCTTTCCGAATCCGGACGACCTGACGGTTTCGAACGGAATGGTTCGACTGGTTTTCCTTGTGGCCGCGATGGCTGCGCTGGTCTGCTGGCGAAGGCTGTCCGACGCTTTGCGGCGCGTCGTGCCGATGGGGTTTCTCGTCCTGATCTGGCTGGACGTGATGACTCACACGCCGGTGTTGAATCCCACCATTGACGCGGGAGCGTTTCAGTCGAATCTCGCGCGCGCCTATCAGCAACAGCAGGGTGTTGAGTTTCCCGAATTGAAGAACGGGCGGGTGATGCTCCGTCCCGAAGCTGAACTGGCGCTCCACACGCGGATGGTGCCGAAGTTTTTTGACGATTTCATCGGTCAGCGACTGGCGATGTGGGGCAATCTCAATCTGCTCGACAATGTCGCCAAGGTGAACGGCGCCGCCACACTTCGACCCGCTTGGTGGAACTCCATTGAGAGTGCACTCTACACGAGCACCAATCTCGCCCACACCAACCTCATTCGCTTTCTCGGGGTAACCCATGTGACCCGGACCGGGGAATTGATGCAATGGCAGGCGCTCTCCACCAGCATGCATCGGGTCACCGCCGGGCAAACCCTTAAGTCTGTGCCGCGCGGTGCCCCGTCTATCTGGGAGAGCCCGCTTTGGAATCCACGCACCGAAGCCTTCACCGGCGACGTGGTTGATGCGGAATTGACGAATTTGCCGGCGGTCAGCGCATCCGTTTCAGAAATTGTCCATGGGAATGGGCGCCTGCAATTTGTCGTGGACGCACCGTCCGCGACGATTGCCGTGATTTCTGAAACATTTTATCCGGGCTGGAAGGCGATCGTGAATGGCGATTCGGCCCGGGTGATTCCCATGAACCACGCTTTCATGGCCGTGCCGGTGAATGCCGGGAAAAGTGTCGTGCAATTGAACTATTCGGAGCCGCGTTTTGGAATCGGAATCGGGATTACATTTTTGTCGTTGGTAGTCTGTGGCTGGCTCTGGCGGCGGCCCGACGAAGAGGACGTTGAACCCGGCCTGGATTATGTCGAAAGCGGATCGCTGACCGCCCACCTGATGGGCATGACGGGTGGCGAGATTTAAGAGAGGCAGCCTGGCACCAACGGCAGTGAGCAACCAGCTAACGGGCCTGCTGACCCCGTTTTCCTTCAACGCAGAGGACGCCGAGGCGCAGAGAACCGCGGAGAACAAAAGGGGAGCACAGGCCGCCGGCCTGTCGTGTCTGGCGGCCCGCCAGACACAGGTGAGGAGCGCGGTCGCTGAAAACCGATTCAAATTACCGATCGGTTGACGAACGTTCCGATCATTTTTTTGGTCGCCAAAGTCCGAAGCCGGACTGGTCATCAGTCGGGCCTGCTGTGCTCCCTAAGGCATAGCTTTGTTAGGCCGCAGTCGTGTCGCTGTGTAGCAGCCCTGAATACGTCCCGTCTTCAATGCGAGCTACGACATCGCGGATGGGCTGTGACGAAATGAAACATGCTGTCTGCGTCCGAACCTCGTCAGTCCGGTGGCGATAAACTGCGAGTAGTCCCTCGACGCCAGAGTGGCCAGAGGCCGATAGCCCGAGCAGTGCATACAACTGGCCCGGCAAAGTGGCGCGTTCCAACAACTCACACAAAGTACCTGTCGCTCGCTCAGACAATAGAAGCGTGAGAGCGCGCTGGGCTGATGAATTCCGCGCCGACGCCCCGATGAGACCTACGGCGAACACGTCAGCACGCAGCAAGGTCAGGTAAGCGCGTCCACTCGCTGTGGTCATCTTCGAGATTGTGTCGAGGAGTGGCATGGTGTGTGGTGCGGCCTATATTCTTAGGCCAAACTTAGTTTGGCCCAGCATGGCAAGCATTGGCCCTTGGCATTGTATTTTAGCCAGTGAATACAGGCTTTTCATTTGCTTGGCATGCTGTCAAGTCCAGCCTAACCGTCATCCCGTCGCTCTTTGCGACCTGACCTGAACAGGCTTATCGCACCCGTGGCACTGGAGATGCACGCGATGATGTATCCGATGAGCCAACCGGTGTGGATGGGGCTGCCCTTCGTCGGTTCGAGACTCGCCATCGCCCCGAACACGCAAAACAATGCAAAGAGAGTCAGGAGGATTCCTCCGATTATTCGGATTGGTTTCATGCTGTCGATTATCTTGCGGCGGATCGCAATCCTCTGACATGGCCAGGCGGCCTTGTTCAGTTCTTTAGTAACCAATCGACTGCCTGCTGCGGATTTGCTTTGCCGCCTTTTTCGATGGAGATGGATTTTTGCGCGTTTGCTGATTTGTAAATCTTCGTGACGAGCGCGAGGTCGCTGGCGGTTTCGCCAAAGACATGTGTGCTGGCGGGCGCGTTGAGCGCGAGCAGGCCGGGCGTGTCGCCATACTTTGCCGCTCCCGGAATGAAAAAGGGATCGTGGAAATCCTTGAGTGCCAGAAAGCGAAAGCCGGCGGTGTTGCAGGCGAGATGCTTGACTTCGTCGCGACAAAACGCGCGTGCGGCGGCGGCAATGACGCCAGTCTGATCCAGCGCGACGAGATCAAGTTGACGGTTCTGGTGGCGTGGATAAGTGGTGATGAACTTGACGAGCGTCATCACGTCGTGGACGCGCCGAGCGAAGAGTGTGGTGTTGTAACCGAAAGTGAATCCGGCGAATTCGCGTGGGTTGGCCACCTTGCGGGTTTTTTCGGACGCCTTTCCATCCTTGAGAAACTCACCTTGATCCAACAAATCGACACCCACGACGGTGATATTTTCATCGAGCAGCTTCTGCACACCTGTCTGCGGTTTTCCATTCGCATCAAACAAGCCGTCCTTACCCTGTTCGCTGAGCCAGACGACGGTACGGCCGGACCAGTTCTTCGGGTAGAGCCAGGTCACCGGCAATTCCTCGTGTTGCGTCGTGTTGCGGACCAGGCCGATCATTTCGAGATAACCACCGCAGTCGTGTTTGGATTTCAGGTCCCATTCCGTTTCGCCGGTTTCGGCGTAGGTGCGACCGAGCGCGACTTCCCATCCGGTCCCATAGACGTCGCGAAGTTTCCCGACTGATTGCTGGGCGGGTTTCAGTTGTTTCGCAATGTCCCGAGTCAGGCTGGCAACCAGCTTTCGTTCGAATTCGTCACCTCCCTTGGGCTGAGGATGTTCATCGTTCCACACCGTCATTTCGGCCTTGGGCCGGAAGTGGAAATCTTCTTCCACAATGGGATCCTTGAAGCCGAGTTTAAAATGGCGGTTGATCCACGAATACATCTGAGCACGGGTGACGTAGTTGTAGTTGTGCTTGAAATGCTCGCCGCGAATGAGGCGGACGTTGTCCTTCTTGCCCATGACGCCGTAGAGCTTCTGGATATCGGGGAAGCCTTTGGTTGCCAATTCCCGCGTCCAGTCGTCGGCGCAGTTCATAATCTGCGGCTTGGGTGCGAAAAGCGCGGCGAACTCGATGTTACCGGTGGCGACGCGCAGCAGGCTCGAGTTTTCACAGGTGCAACCGCCTTGCATGGATGTCGAGACCATCACCATCGGCATGCTGAGAGCAACGCGATCATCCACTGCGGCAAGTAACATGGTCTGCGTGCCTCCGCCGCTCGCGCCCGTTACCGCGATGCGCCTGGAATCCACCTCGGGCAACGAAAGCAGAAAATCGAGCGCGCGCATATTGTTCCAGGTCTGCAGGCCCATGACGTTCTGTAAATGTGACTCGGCCGGTGGGCTGAAGAATCCCCAATCTGCCGGCGTATTCATCTCGGGTCGTTGCTTGGCGAAGCGATGCACGAGTTCATAGCTGAGCTGTCCGCTATCCGCGTAACCAATCATGTCGATGGCAAACGCGACGCAACCCATGCGCGCCAGTTGCACGCAGCGCGCCTGGATGTGGTTGCGTCCGCCGTCTTCGAATCGTTCGGCGCCAATGGTGATATCCTGTCGGACGCGTGCCTGATGATCGTAATAGCGACCATCCTTCCAGTGACCATGCGGACAAAGCACGGCGGGGACTTTTCCAGATCTGCCTTTCGGCCGATAAAGGCTGCCGGTCACGTAGAATCCGGGCACACTCTCGAAGTACACCTTTTCAATCGTGAATTCCTTTTCCTCAACCTTGCCGTGCAGAACGGGATTGAGAGGAGTGCGGGTCGGTAGTGGCCAGAGCCCCTGGGAGACGAGGATTCGCTTTTTCACCTGGGCGGCCCGTTCCTGCCATACGCCCTTCGAGGTGGGTGGTGTAAATGGAAAATAGCCGTTCAAGTCCTTGAGCGGTTGAATGCGGGCGTCGTCAGGAATAGCGCCGGCGGGCAAGGCTCGTTCGGCCGCGAAGGCCGGGGTGCCGGGCATGACTGAAACGGATGCGAGAAGGATGAGCGTTCGGAGCTTCATAAGGGTTTTACAAGGGATATCGTACGGGACCATAAAAGGGGCAGGCGCAAAGTGAAAGGCTTTTTGAGTTGTGAATTCAGACCCAAGCGTTTAAACCAGACGCGTTAATGCGCGTTCGGTGCTGTCGGTGGCGAAAATTTGTCTCGCCGGGCGAGATTGGTATGGGCACGGATTGACCGACGGCACAGCCTGGGCAAACCATCAAATCAAATGACGGATTTATTAAACAATTTCAGTGTCGATGCCATCAAGCTGAACTGGCAAACGATCACGTGTGCCATCATTTTGTGGTTTACCACTTTGTACTGCGGGATCTGGAGTATCAACCAACAGCCGTTCAATCGTCGCGAGCGGATGTTCTGGACTGTGATTGTCATCGCGATACCGCTGTTTGGTCTGCTCGGCTACCTGCCCAAGGCCTGGTACAACTCAGCGACGGGTGCCCTGTCCTTCTGGAAGAAACCCAAGAAACAAAAAAAGTTTTACGGCTACTGATTCGCGATGGGATCGGATGCTGGCATCTACCCGGCCGGGGATGCCGCGAGCAGGCAATACGCTGGATGATTCGACCGTGAACGACGTGGATCAGGTTGCTGTGAAAGAGACAGCTGGCATCAAACGGGCGAACCGCCCCGACCGAAGACTCTCAGGCCATCGGGTGGCCGGGAGACTTACTGATCAAGGACTTGCGGCATGAGGAGGATTCAGCGGCGACTCAAATGGATAGGACTGGTGGCGGCCATTTGTCTGGTGGGTTTCACAGCGCGGTCGCAGGTGGGATCGGGTGTGACGCAGGGGGGGATTCCAATCACGACCCAGATACGCGTGGGTCCCAGCTATCGCATCTGGAATGCCGACAACTCGATTCGCACGCAGCCTCAGGGCGATCCGCTCGGTGGTGCCGGCACTACTGATTCCAGCCTCGTCAAGGACGCTGATGCGGTGCAGGACAAAATTTTCCGCACATTGAGCGAAGGCTGGTTGCGCACTCCGAAGATTGGTGGGACACAAGGGTCGCTCCATACCACGGCTCCTCTGTTCAAAAACGCGAATTTTTCCCTGCTTACGTGGGAAGACAAGCCGGAGGACGCCGAATTGAAGATCGGTCGCTTGTATCTGGATTTGCTGGCGATTTCCGGGACTGTACTTTACAGCGATAATGTTTTTCAGGTGGAGAAGGGTACCGATGGGGAAGCCTTTGCCATCATGACTCTACGAGGAGCGATTATTTTTCAGTTTTCGGAGACGATGCGTCTGGCCGCGGGGGGCGCGTTCGGGTGGCTGCCATTTACCAATGAGATCGGCTTTCAGGACCCGGTGGCGGCGTACTCGGCTGACGTGGCACCGGCCTTCACCACACGATTCAACTACGATATTCCGTTCGGCAAGAACTCGACATTGTTTATTTTTGACAGCTTCGACATTGCTTCCTCGGGCATTGGTGGGGGAGAGACGTTTGATCTGCTTAACCGCGATGTGTCCGATCTTGAAGATACCGAGGGGAACCACGGGTTCCGTTTTTTTCAGTCAACAGACCGGCAGCGCCGGACGACCAAACAGAATTTCACTTACTTCAATACGGTTGGCGTCTCGTTCACCTCGCTGCTGCCAACCGTCACAAGACTGACGACCGGATACACCCACAATAATGTCTGGTTTGACGATGCCGTGGACGGCCAACCCTCGTCCTTCGATACGATTGGGATCAACTTCGCCTCCGAACGTGAGAATATGCGTTTCAAGCCCTCGCTTGGTTACACGGCGACCCATATCAACAACAAGTTTGGATTCGATCAGTCATTGTCTATCGGTGTTCGTGGACCGATTACTGATAGAATGGAATTCCTCGGTCGCTGGGGACTGACCTGGTTTGGCGATCGAAATGACAAATCGTTGCTGTGGTCATTCGGGATTGCGCATCAACCCCGTGAAAGCACGCGCTACCAGTTGACGTGGGATCGCACGACGGCATTCCCGGCGGCGGAATTTGCGACCTCGATTCGATTTCAGATTCAACAGATTTTGAGCCCGGTTCTGACCGTTGATGCGGTGTATGCGCAAACGGATTTTGAACCTCTCGACAATCCGAACACTTTTTTTGGCTCCAAGCTGGATGTCGCCGCGGGTAACCTGAATATCGTGCTGGGTGACCGGGTTACCTGTCAGATGGGTTACGCGTGGACTCACGACATTCAACGTGGCCCGGCGCCGCGCCCGGCGATCGACACCCATACCGTAAAGATGGACCTGGTAGTGCGCCATACGACTATTACCGATTCGCGGATTGGGTATCGGTTCAATCGGCGTGAGTCCAATCGCCTGCTCGACAGTTTTGACGAGAACGTCGTCTTTTACACGCTCACTCGGCAGTTCCCCTGATGCATGGAACCTTTTGGGCCTATTGTCAAAGTGGTGTCGGTCTTGACCAATGCAAGGCTTGTTCAGCAGGCTGAGAATCAGGTCCTGTCGAGTGACGCTTGTTGCCATTCGAATATCGGCCGCGTCCGGGTGGCCGGGCGTACAAATCGCCTTCTACTGTGAAAGTCGGCGGTAAATGGGCGCGGATCTGATTGATTATCAGATGGTTCGGAAAAAAATGTTTTTGCCTAATGCACAGGATCTGTGGCATGAACAAGCGTCCGGACCGGGTCATCCTGTCTCCGGGCGGCTCGTTTGATTACAATTCAGTGAAACACTGGGAAAAATCGTTGAACTTGTTTTTCGCCATCGCCGTGATGTTTGCGGCGATGTTTTTTTGTTGCACTGTCCGCGCAGACAGTGCCGCAGAGGCTCAGCTTGAAATCCTGACTCAGCGAAAATCGAGCTTGGAATCCGAAATGGAAACCACGCAAAGAGAGTTTAATCGGGCCCAGAAGCAGTATACCGACGCCCTGAAACAGGGAAATTCCACGGAGATTTCGCGCGCCAACGATGAGTGGACATCGTGGTATAACAAGCAGGTCGAAATTCAGGCCCAGATTAAATCAGTCGAGCGCCAGAGTGCCGATTTGCTGGGTAGCGGCAGGTTGCCTGCGCCTCCGGTGAACACTCCCGTAACACCGTCCATGGCGTTCGGGACAGATCAGGGGAGATATACCAGCACGAGCGAGCCGATTGGCGGTCGCACCCCTCCAGCAGTGATTCAACTACAAGCGGCTCAGGCCGAGTTGGCCGGACTGGAGGAATTCCGCTCCGCCGAGAGCATGATTGGGCGATATGGCGGTTCGTCTCTGGACAACTTGGGCAAGGCCGAAATGTCCTCCATCAAGCGCGAAATGACGCAGGCTGCCAGCGGAACTCTTCCATCGGGGGGCGCATTTACTTCCACTCCCAGTTCTGGTTTTTCGGCGAACCCGAAGGGGGTGACGGCAACGACGACCGCTTCCCCGCCGACGATTTCCGCGCCCATCGGTGTTTCTGCACCGGTGACGGTTTCCACCTCCGCGACGGTAATCGCTTCACCCTCCACGCCCCCAACTCCCGTGTATTCTTCCCGTCTGGAGGCCGAGACGGCCGCCGCCAAAAAATTTGAACCCGAGCCAACCGGCAGAGAGACGGGTTCGTCGGTGATTTCCTCTTCATTTCCGGGCGCGGCACCGATGGCCATGAATGTTGCCAGCCTCCCGCCGGAATTTGCCACCTCAGCTTCGACAACGGGGCCGCGATTACCTTCGGACACAGGCGGGCTCGGGTATACCGATTCGAAACGCGCTCCACCAATGACGGGCACTCAGAAAATGGACCTGGAGCGGTTGACTAACCGCAAGGAAATCCTGTTGAGCCAGTATGAAGAATCGCAACGGAAGTTTCAGTACAATACGCGCCAGATGCATGCGGCCGCTCGCGCAGGCTCGACCACAGAATTGGCCAAGCTGGAAGAGGACGTCAGGAAGTATGGTGGGGAATATCAGTCGTTGTTGAGGGAGATTGCGGTCATCGATGGGAAAATAAACGAACTGTTGGAAGAAACCGGGCAACTGCCCGGTCGCCAGCAAGCTGTCGGGCCATACTCGGATGCTGACATAGTTGAAGACGACGGAAGCATTCGGCCCGGTGATGGTTTGCAATTGATCGTCACGGAAGATCCGGACTTTAACGGCATTCATCAGGTCAAGGTCGGAGGGTACATCATGTTGCCGCGAATCGGGCGGGTATTTGTACGTGGGAAGCAGCCCATGGAAGCCGAGCAAATTATCAAGGATGTGCTGGAAAAGACCCAGTTACGGGTTGCGACCGTGACTGTGGAAAGAATTTCTATGGCTCCGCGGCGGTCGCCAGACGGGATTGGTATCGATAGAGTCGGGCCGCCGCCTCCGGAACCAAAACTGATTATCTACCTCGCCGGCGAATTCATTACGCCCGGCCCGTTGGTCATTCCGGTTGGCTTCAAGCCCACGTTGATGACGACCATCATTCGTTCGGGCGGTATCACCCCTTCGGGCGATTTGACGCGCGTCAAGCTGTTGCGAATTGTCGAAGGACGCGGTGCAGTCGAGGAAATAAACGTCAGCGGAATCCTCTCGGGCCAGATTCCGCCCGCGGATATTGAATTGCAGGCCGGGGACATCATCGTGATTCCACCGTTCGCGCCGATTGTCTATGTCACTGGCAACGTGCTGAAACCGGGCACGCTGAGACTATTTCAGGACGAGACGCTTACGGCCTACGCGGCGATTTTACGAGCGGGCGGATTCGCCCGGTTTGCCAATCTGAAGAAAGTGTATGTCGTGCGTGACCTTGGTAATGGTGAAAAGGTGAGAATGCCGGTCAATATTCGGGAAGTTCAACATGGGACGATGCCCGACGTCATGCTTCAGGGCAAAGATATCGTCGTTGTGCCGGAACGTTTTTTCAGTTTCTAGCGTGTGATGTTTCTTTACCCGAAGCGCGGTGGAATTTGCGGTGTTGAATGGGTCGGCTGCACGCTGTTGAAGAACAGGCCTCGCGTCTGTCGCAGAATTAGTCGCTTATGATGCCGGGTTCGAAAAAGCGAAAGATAGATTTTACCGATGTCGTGTTTTACGTCGCAATCGCGACGAAACATGCTCGGTTGATGGTGTTGTTGATGGCCATGTCTCTGACCGCCGGGCTGGTTTACTACATTTATGCCCGACCGCTCTATCGCGCCACGGCACTGGTCCATTATCAGGAGTTTAAGCAGCAAATCGATCGGGATGATGTCGAAAAGAAGCGGTTTGCACCCTTCATGGTCCTGGACGAGTTGACTGCCTCCCACATCGTCGGGCGGGTGATGGTGCGACTCGGCTACGTTGAAACGCCCGGTGTGACGGAGAAGCCGATGATTAAGAAAATCTCCGCATCCTTTGATTCGGAGAAAAACATTCTCGTTGACCTGTTTACGTTTAAAGCCGAATGGGCTAGACCCTTTTGCGAGCTGCTGGTCGCGGAGTTCAAGGCGGACCGCGAGCAGAAGACGGAGCAGACGCGTGCTTTGTGGGAGCGAAAAATCAAGGCGGAATTGGATCGATTGGAGATTGAAATCCAGAAACAGCACTACCTCGACTACCAGTTGAGCACCAATTTCAATCCGCAGCAGTTGACGATCGAGGTGGATCAACTAAGGAGCGTCCCCCGCGAATTGGCGGAAGTGTCCCAGAAACTGGCACTGGTCGAGCGAATCCAAAGCAAACTGGCGACCACCAGGGACTTGACGGTGATGGAAAAGCTGACTCTGTATTCCTCAGTGGACGCCGGTTTGCGTCCCGGGCAATTGGTACCCGCGACGCCGGGCCAGGGAGCGCGTGAACTCAACAACAATGACAACGGTGCCGGGATTCGGTCGGACGACGGTAACTTCATTTCACGAGGTTCCCCTCCGGCGAATCGCTCGAACGGCTCGCGTATTGTGCCCCTGGGTCAAAGACAGATCAACGAATCGCTCTGGGAAAACCTCGTGCGGCAGCGTCTGCAACTGGAGAAACAGGTCGCCGACGCCAGTCGGATTTATCTTCCCAGGCACCCGAAAATGATCACCCTGCAACGGGCGATGGATGCCGTTGACCGGCAGTTGCAGGACGAACTACTGACTGCGGCGGCGCGTTTTGACCTGAACGTGAATTATCTTCTGAGCCGGAAAAATCAGTTGAATTCGTTGCTGCCGACGTTCTCGGAGAAATACAAGAGGCTCGAACGATATGAGAACGAAAAGCGATTACTGAAAGGATCGCAGCCCGACTGGGAAGGTGCCTATAAGCGCGCCAACATGCGCCTGGAGGAGATGCGCCTCGCTCTCGACAACGAGCGGGTGAATCTTCAGTACGTTACCAATAAGCGAGTGCGCGATAAAATTCCCGTGTCCCCCAGCCGAGTGAAGCTGGTGCTTCTTTCATTTCTGCTTGGTCTCGCCCTGGCGGTCGGTGTTCCGTTCCTGCTCGAATTCATGGACCAGACGGTGACCAACATGGACAAACTTGAGGAAGAGACGGGAATGCGCGGACTGGGAATTGTGCCGGACTTTGAGGAAACGCTCGCGGAATCCTATCCGCTGCTTGGGTCTGAGACGATGACTGATCCGGATATGCTGGAGAACTTCAGGGTCATTCGCACCAACTTGATATCCAGTGCGGCGACTTCAAAATATCCGCAAGTCATTCTGGTCACGAGCACGGGGCCCAAAGAGGGCAAGACAGTTGTCGCGTCGAATCTGGCAATCTCCTTCGCGCAGATGGGTGAAAAGACCCTTGTCATTGATTGCAACCTCCGGCGTGGCCTGATGCATCATCTCTTCAGCAGCCGATCCAGCCCGGGATTGAGCAACGCGCTTGTTGAGAAGCTGGAAGTCGCGGATGCAATTCGGCCCACGGCGACGGAAAATCTTTCCTTGCTCCCCTGCGGCGAACATCTGGAGGGAGACATCGAAATGCTCGGCTCCACGCGCATGCAGCAAATCATCGAAGAGTTGCGCGGCAAGTTTCAGCGAATCGTCATCGATGCTCCGCCAGTGTTGGGACTTTCCGAAACTTCCGTGCTGCAAGCCAATGTGGACGGCTCGATTATGGTCATTTGGAGCGCATTTACCTCGACGCGACAAATTCGGATTGCCATGGAGATGCTGAAGGACAATCACGCTAATTTCTACGGCTTCGTACTGAATCGATTGGACCTGGCGGCGACGATGAATCGGTTCCATTACTACTACTACTCCAATCACTACTACAATCGTTACCAGTCAATGACGCGGACCAGCTAGTCGGCGTCCGGGAAACATGGGGTTACGATTCTCCGGAGAATGACATTGGCGCGGAATTGAAACCCGCTGAACGGGATCTATGGACGAAACGAAGGGCATGAAAGATGAGGAACTCCCAGGTGTTTCAGTCGTCATTCCGGCCTACAACTACGCCCGTTTTCTTCCCTTTGCCGTTGAGTCCGCCCGGAGTCAGGATTATCCGAAGTTCGAGGTCGTGGTGATCGATGACGGTTCCAAAGACAACACGGCGGAGGTGATGAAGCAGTTCTCCTCACCGGTTCGCTACGTCTATCAGGACAACGTTGGCTTGTCTGCGGCGCGCAATAGCGGAATCCGGGAGGCGAAATACGATTTCGTGGCTTTTCTAGATGCCGATGATGAGTTTCGCCCTGGTTTGCTGCGGGAGGGCATGTCGCGGTTTGCGGAATTGGTTGATGAATATGGGTTGGTTGCCTGCGCTGGTGAGCAGATTGATGTGGACGGAAAACCGCTTTACACCCGGAAACACGTTCCCGAAACGCCTCGCGAAGTTCGGGTTGAGGAGATTGTGATGCGGACCCGGTTCATGCCGACCGGTGTCATTTGCCGGAAACATGTCTTTGATAGCTGCGGCGGGTTTGACACGCAATTGAAGAGTACGGAGGATCGGGACATGTGGATTCGGATTGCCGCGCGGCACCGGGTCTTTCACCAGGGCAAGGTGCTGGCCAATATCCGGAAACACGGCGACAACATGAGCAACAACGCGGATCAGCAGCAGCGCAACATGTCGATCGTGTTAAAGAAATCGTGGCGCAATGGTGTTGTTCCGCGCGTCCGATTCTGGTTCTGGCTGCAGGTCTTTTCGTATCGGCGATATCAGGCAGCCCTCATCTACAACGGCATCAAGCGCCCATGGCCGGCTTTCCGCGACCTGCTCGTCAGCATTCTTTACTGGCCTGTGTTTTTCAATCCCGCCTCCACGGGTGATCGTTTTATGTTCCGCTGTCGCCAGTTGGTTCGCTTTACCCTGAACGCCTTGCGGGGCGAAGTGAAACGCTGACGCAATTTCATTGATCGATCGGCCATGCGCAAAGCCAGACGTCTCCGCGTCCTGCACGTGAATCTTTCCCTCGAACCCGGAGGGATGGAGAACGGGATTGTCAACGTCGCCAATCGATTGCCGGAGGATGAGTTCGAGCTGTTTTTTTGCTGCCTTGAAACAGGCGGCGCATTTGTCGAGCGATTGAATCACCCCGAGAATGTTTTTGCCTTCAGTAAGGCGCCGGGATTTTCGCTGAGCACGGTCTGGAATGTGATGAAGACTGTGGCGAGGACATCACCGGATGTAGTGCATCCGCACAACCTCGCCCCCTTGACTTACGCCACGCTTGGTACGTTTCTGGGATTTTGGAAACCCTTACTACAGGGGGAGCACGGGGTATTTCAGGGCGAGCAGGGTTCGGCCCGACGATTGCTCCAACGGCGGCGGCTGTATCATTGCTGTCGGAAAGTCCACACGGTTTCCGAAGGGTTGCGACAATACCTGATTGCTCAGGGCTTTCCGGGGAACAAGATCGTCTCCGTTGTCAATGGTGTGGATACCGCCCGGTTTGTTCCGGCTGACCGCGTGGCGATCCGCCGCCAAATCAATCTCCCGCCCGAGGCAACCGTTTTGGGAATCGTGGGACGATTTGATCCGAACAAAAAGCACCTGCTTCTGCTGGAGGCATTTCACCGGATAGCGGAGGGGCATCCTTCCGTCCATTTTTTGATCCTGGGCGACAACGGCAGCGAACGGGAGAACATTCTGGCCGCTGTGGAGGCCAGTCCGTGCCGATCCCGCATTCATTTGGCGGGATTTCAGGCCGATCCATTGCCCTGGTATCAGGCCATGGATCTACTGGTAATGCCCTCGCCGTTCGAGGGTCTGTCCAACGCGGTGCTCGAGGCGATGGCCTGCGCAGTGCCTGTGCTGGGGAACGTGGCTTGTGGCAATGCCGAAGTGATCGAGCATGGCGTCGATGGCGTGCTTGCAGGACTGGATTCGGTTGATACCCTTGCCGTTGAAATTGCTCGATTGCTCGATGCCCCAAAAAAGGTGCGGCAACTGGCCGAAGCAGCTCGTCGAAAGATGGTTGAACGGTTTTCCATCAACGCCATGGTGGATCGCTATGCGGCGCTCTACCGGGAAGTGGCCGGCTGGGGTTGATCCCGGCCCGTTAATTCGGAATTTGAATTTGAGCCGGGAAATCAGATAGAGTGTCTCTGTCATGGATTTTGTATCCATCGCGCTATTTACGATTCTGCTTTACGTGCGCCCGCAGGAAATCTTCGGATTCCTCGAGGCGTTGCGGCCCGCATTTGTTGTCATGGCCATGGGGTTTGTGGCGCTCCTGGTAAGGCCCGGCGGGTTGAATCCAAAGACGATTCTGCGCACGCCGCACGACTGGTTGATGGCGGCTTACTTTCTCTGGATTATCTTCACCAACGAAGCGGAGTACGAGACCTGGAAAAAGATTTATCCGTTCGTCGGCTTCTACTTTATCTCGGTGCAGGCGCTGACCAGCGTGGAGAGGATTTACCAACTGCTCTACGTCCTGTTGGGTTGCATCATGTTCATCGCCATCATGGCCCTGGCGCAACTGATCGGCATTGATCCCGTCGGCTCAGCGGGCGTGACGGAGGGCTCTAACGGCCGACTGGTTTTCAATACGGGCCTGTTTAACAACGCCAATGCGCTCGGGCATAGCGTCATTGTGGCGATTCCTTTGACCTACTTCCTGATGGTCTGGAAACGTGAGATCTTCGTCAAGGAAGTCGCCATCCCGATGTTCGGAATTGCACTGTGGTGCGTATATCTGACGGAATCCAAGGGCTCCTTTATCTCGGGGTTTGGTGCCGTGCTCGCGACGTTGACGTTTGGGCGTCCCAAGTGGATTCAGGCGATTATTCTCACGCTGGCGCTGACAGTTGGATGGGGCGCGATGGCTGCCCTTCCGCGATTCGGCGAGCTGCAAGCCAGCAAGGCCAGTAAGGACGAGGCGATTCAAGGCCGCGTCCGGGCGTTTGTATTTGGAAGGTGGGCTACGGACACCTTGCAATACGGTGTGGGATACGGAAATTTCGTCGATGCCATGGCTCGCAAGGAAGGCGAAGAGGCAGCCATCGCCTCGCACTCGTCCTACAACCAGATCAGCGCCGAGCTGGGCAAAGGTGGTTTGTTCCTTTTCGTCGGCCTGATGTACGTGGCAATGCGGACCTTGGTTCAGGCGAAGACAGCCAATGTTCAGGAGGAACGGATTCGACGCGCCATGTTTTGTCTGGTGTTGGGGTATGGTGTGTCGTCGTGGATGATCGACTTCGGGTTTCGCGCGCTGTTTTTTCTTATGATCGCCATGGTCGGGGCGTTTCATCGAATGCTTCAGACGCGTACCGGTGTGGTCGGGGCTGAGCAGGACCTGGAGCAGGCTTTACAGCGTGAGAGCAATCCCCTCCACGGAATGGCTGCTGCCGGTGCAACGGGCGCGCAGACCTATATGGCGCAAATGAAACAGATTCGCGGTGCCGCCCGTCGGGGGATGGGGACGGCGATGTCCGCTGTCGCGCCCATTGCCCCATTGTCCGGGTCAGCCACGATTCAGGCCTCTAATGCTTACGCCCCTGCTGCGATTGAACCCGGAATTGCGTTGCCGACGGGAGCGTCCAGTTTCATGCCCTGGGCCCGGTTGGGTTGGCTTGATTTTGTCCTCATGTATGCCTTGCTGCGTTTGGCCCTGTATATCCGCGTTTACGCCATTGAAGACCTATTTGCGGGGTAGTGGTGTTTACTACCCGTCATTGAATGGAACTCAATCAACCTTGCCATTGGTTCTTCTGGGGTAGTTTCGTGGCGCTTGGTTATACCTTTGTCGGGTACCCGATCGTGATTGGCACTTTGGCGCGGCTTTTCCCTCGTCCAATTAACAAATCAAAGCCGGTAGTCTGGCCGCACGTGTCGGTGGTCATTGTTGCCTATAATGAAGCTGCCCGAATTCGTGATCGGATTGAGAATCTTTTTGCTGCGGACTATCCGGAGGAACGGCTGCGGGTCATCGTCGTGACCGACGGCTCCGATGACGGCACGTCGCAGTTGTTGAAAGACCTGAAACATCCCCGTCTTGACCTGATTGAGCGAGCAGCGCGCAGTGGTAAGTCGGCCTGTGTCAACGCGGGAATCGCCCATGCAGACAGCGAGTTGGTGGTATTGTGCGATGCCCGACAGCGATTCGAGTCAGAGACAATTCGGGAACTGGTGCAAAATTTTTCAGATGATCGCGTTGGCGCTGTCAGTGGCGAGTTGTTGATCGAAGGCGCTTCCACGAGCATCGGCGGTGGGGTGGATCTCTACTGGCGACTGGAAAAGTTCATTCGCGCCGCTGAATCACGCTTTCGATCCGTCATCGGGGTTACGGGTGCGGTTTACGCGATTCGGAGGGAACTCTTTGTGCCGATTCCGGAGGATACTTTGCTGGATGACGTGGTGATTCCGATGCAGATTGTTCTACGGGGTTATCGTGTAGGATTTGACGCGGACGCCCGGGCGTATGATCCACAGATGACTGATCCCGCGCGGGAGAAACGACGCAAGCTCCGCACGCTGGCCGGCAATTACCAGATGTTTTTCCGCTACCCGGGATGGATGATGCCGTGGCGAACCGCATTGTGGTGGCAGTTGATCTCGCATAAATACTCGCGAATCCTGGCACCATTCCTTATGATCATACAGCTCGTGTCCAATGTCATACTGCATGAACAGCCGGGATATCGGCAGTTGCTGATTGCGCACGCCGGGTTTTACCTTCTGGCCCTGCTCGGGACTCTGATGTCGGGTTTCAAAGTGCGCCTGATCTCCGTGCCGGCGGGTTTTGTATTTCTGAACATGATGGTGATGGGCGGCTTTTGGAATTTCCTGCGCGGGAGTTACCGGCAGGGAAAATGGTAGGACGTGTGGCGTATGCTCAGCTTTGCTTTTCATTCTTCCCGGCTGGCCGGCTGGCCGGTCTGGCATCGATGGTTGGCACCTCGGGCGCGGCCTGCCGATGCGTTCGGCTTCGCGATGTACTACCATTGCCGAAGCACTCGCCGCGTGCCGGGCTTTGTCCGTAAAGTCAAACACACCAAGCTGATTGACCTGACTCGCTCCGAGGATGAGATATTTGGTGACTTCAACAAGAACGCGAAGCAGAAGCTAAAACGCGCGGTGGCGGACAGCCTGCGTTTTACGACCGACAACACCCTGGAGGAACTGCGCGAAGTCTATAACGCGTTTGCCGGGGCGAAAGGACTGCCATTGGTGGAAGACCGGGTGCTGGAGGCCTACTGGCCGAAGCTGGTGGTCACAAAGCTGTCGTCAGACAATCAGACGCTGATCATGCACAGTTACATGTTGGACGAAGCCGCGAAATATGCCTGTCAAATTCAAGCCGCATCCATGTTCCGTGTGCTGGACATCCCGGATGCCAACGCCTTTTTCGGCCGTGCCAACCGGTATTTGCATTATCTGGATATGCTGCTTTTGAAGGAGCGGGGTTATCAGACGTTTGATATTGGCGGTGTCGCGGTGGACACGGAGGACCCGGTGCTGAAGGAAGTGAATGCCTTCAAGGACAGTTTTGGCGGCGAATTGGTGGAAATGAGCACCTATCTTTCTCTGCCGCTGTGGCTCGGACGCAAACTGTCCGATTGGTTCGGGCGCGAGAAAAAACCCCGGGACTAGCTTGGGCTTCGGGCCCCCGTTCCTGCCGCCGAACTGTTCTTGTGCGTCTGGTCCGGTCGAAATAACATTTTTATCCGCAGTTGGCCCGCGACCGACGAATCCAAAGTATTGCGGAGAATTGGAACGGCACCATCAGTTGTCGGGCAGAGACTGCATTATCAACAACGGTCAAATGTACAGACTCAAGATCATGCTTGCACGCCTGGCGCAGTTCATTGCGCATTATTCCGGTGTGTCCACGCGCCGTGCGGGCGCGGGCAGTGGTGGTCGAATTCTGATGTACCATGGCGTCGGTGTAGCGGACTGTCGAGCGGATGTTTTCGAAAGCCAGATTCGTTTTCTCACGGAACATTTTCAGATTGTGTCGCTCAGCGACATGGTCACGGGTGTGCAAAAGCAGCCGGAGGAACTGGATGGCAAGATCGCGCTGACCTTCGACGATGGCTTGCGCAACAATTTTACGGTGGCGTATCCGGTGCTCAAAAAGTACCGTGCTCCGGCGACTTTTTTCATATGTCCCGGCCTGATCGACAGGGGCGCCTGGCTCTGGAACGTGGAAGCGCGTTGTCGGATGAAGAGTTTGGCTGCCGGCGAACTTTCTCGCCTCGCTGATGGGCTGGGTCGTTTCGGTGCCTCGCCGAACCAAGTGGTGGATTGGATGAAAACGCTGCCGTTCGAATCGCGGCGGCATGTGGAGGAAGTCATTCGGCGGGAGACTCGAACATTTACGCCCGGCGAGCGACTCAGGAGCGAGAATGATCTGATGAGCTGGGACGAAGTCCGACAACTGGATCCGGCATTGATCAGTATCGGTGCCCACACCACCAATCATCCGATTCTCAAACATTGTACGCCGGAGGAGTTGACGGCCGAAGTGAGCGAATGCGGTCAACGAATCGAGGATCATATTCATCGGCCGGTCGAGCATTTCTGTTACCCGAACGGGGATTTCAACGAGACCGTCGTGCGTTATACCGAGAAGAACTACCGTGCGGCCGTCACGACGCAGCCGGGTTATGTCCGCGGAGGCGCGTCGGTTCATCAATTGCCTCGCATTGGTTCGACCCACAATCTTACCTATCTTTCCTGGCGACTGCACCGGCCGTTTTCCTGAGGCATGATCGATTACCTGAAGACCGCCCGATACTGGCTTCCCACTTATCTTCGGCAGCCGGTCGATCCACTTCCCTCCGGGATGAAGGACGTGATGGTTTGCGTCTGCGATCACTTCGAACCTCTGCACGGCGCGAACAAACCTGAAGCGCGCGCGCGCCTGGTTCGGTGGAAGAAGAAGTTTCCTGAGAATATCGCTCCTTTCAAAGATGCCGATGGGATTCATCCCCGACACACGCTGTTCTACCCGGTGGAGCAGTACGATTCTGACCTGCTTTGCGAAATTGAGGAACTGGTGGCTGCGAGCGGCGCCGAGGTTGAGTTGCATCTGCATCACGATAACGAAAACAGTGAACGATTCCGTCGCCATATCGTGGAGGGGATTGAAAACTTTCGAAAGCACGGCTTTCTCTCTTCTGATCGATCAGGGAAAACCCGTTACGGATTCGTGCATGGCGATTGGGCTTTGGACAACTCGCATCCGCTGGGGATCAATTGCGGCGTCGATGACGAAATCCGGTTGCTGCGGGAAACGGGTTGTTATGCCGATTTCACGCTTCCTTCCGCGCCGGATGCCGCTCAGACGAGCACTATCAATCGCATCTATTACGCCATGGACAGCCTTCGTTCCAAATCACACGACACGGGTGTGGCGGCGCGGGTTATGTCCGATGAACCCGAACCGCGGGCGATTGACACGCCCCGATTCGGAGACCTGTTGCTCGTGCAGGGCCCCCTCGGATTGAATTGGGAGTGTCGCAAGTTCGGGTTTCTTCCGCGCGTTGATAATGCGGACCTGACGAAAGTGAATCCGCCGACTGAGTCTCGGTTGCGGCTCTGGTTGCGATTGCACATTCACGTCGTGGGGCGTCCGGAGTGGACATTCATCAAACTGCATTGTCACGGTGCCCCGCCGCCCAACTCGGAGGTTTTTCTGGGCGACCCTTATCGTCAATTTCACGAACACCTGGCCGCGGAATTGACCGG
The DNA here is from genome assembly GCA_937893495.1 of uncultured Verrucomicrobiales bacterium. Taxonomy (GTDB): domain Bacteria; phylum Verrucomicrobiota; class Verrucomicrobiia; order Limisphaerales; family JAYPXF01; genus CALBIE01. The sequence continues at coordinate 35,990 of CALBIE010000591.1, forward strand.
GGCAAAAAACTGGCGGCTCCATTATGTGACGGCCCGCGAGCTGGTTAACATCGTGCATGCGGCCGAGGATGGTCACTCGGGAAATGCCGGCGAGTTTCGTGATTATCGTTACCGGCTGAATAACTCGAAGGGCGAGGCGTGAAAATTCTCTTCGTATCCAATCTGTTTCCCGATTCCGACCATCCGGTCTGGGGACAAATCAACGCGACCTTGCTCCATCATCTGGCGAAGCGTTGCGAGGTACGGGTGCTGGCGTTGCGTTCAACCTTGCCGATGCTGGGCTTTAAGGTCCGGCGATTAAAGCCGCGAGCGGAGGATGAATTATTGAAACCCGCCTACGCGCCGGTCTGGTACCTCCCGAAAGTTGGCAGCCGCTTCAATCACCGACTAATTGGAGCCGGCGCATTGCCAGTCCTTAGACGTCTGCGCAAGGAGTTTAATTACGATGTGATTCTCTGTTCCTGGCTGTACCCGGATGTGTGTGGCCTTGCGCGCGTGTTGCCACGATTGGGTGTCCCGATGGTGGCTATCTCGCAGGGGACGGACGTCCATGTCTATCTGGATATTCCAGTGCGGCGAAAACTCATTGTGGATACGGTTTCCCGATTGCCCGGCACGATTACGCGCAGCAAAGATCTGGCGAAACGGCTGGTGGATGCTGGCGTGCCGGAAAGCCGATTGCATCCGATTTACAATGGCGTGGATCAGGAAGTGTTTCAGCCAGGCGATCGTGCGGCGGCCCGACGGGAATTAAAAATTCCAGCGGATGACAAGGTCATTCTCTATGTTGGCAATTTTCTGCCCATCAAAAATCCATTGCTTCTGGTAAGGGCGCTCTCGGAGGTAAAGGCGGATTCGCGAACCGCCAATTGTCGGTTGATCATGATTGGCGCCGGGCCTCTGCTGGAAACCGCGAAGGCCGAGGCTGCGGCCATGGAGACGTCAGAACAAATCGATTTTGTTGGCCGCAAATCATCTGGCGAAGTAGCACGCTATATGCAGGCGGCAAATGTGCTTTGTATTCCGAGCAACAACGAAGGCGTGCCCAATGTCGCCTTTGAAGCGATGGCGTGCGGATTGCCGATTGTCGGAACGAAGGTGGGCGGCATTCCAGAGGTGGTATGCGAAGATTTTCTGGGTCGCCTCGTAGGCAAAGGGGATCAGGGTGCGCTGACTGTGGCGTTGAAGGATTTGTTGACCGAACCGGCTGATTCCCGGCGGATTACCGACTACGCAAGACAGTTCTCTTGGGAAAAGACCGTTGACGCCTATCTCGAGGTTCTGCAACGGGCGGTATCGAGTTAGAAGTGGTTTGCGCGGTGTCTGATTTGCCAGCGTCCATTGAGAATCTTGCCTGAAATGATTACAATTTTGTCCACGTGAAAAGAGTTTTACTTGTTCTTCTGTTAACGGGATTCAGCTTGTCTACGAGTTGGTATCGCCTTGGTGCTGCCGAGCGTCCGAACATCATCCTCGTGCTCGCGGATGATCAGGGCATTGGTGACGTGGGTGTGCATGGAAATATGCATTTGCGGACGCCGAATCTCGACAAGTTTGCCCAGTTCGGTACGCGATTCACGCGGTTTTATGTCGAGCCGGTCTGTGCGCCGACGCGCGCGGCCATCATGACCGGACGCTACTACTATCGGACGGGGGTCATTCATACGTCGAGGGGGGGCGCAAAGATGCACGGCGACGAATTCACGCTGGCCGAGATGTTGAAGCGTGGTGGATATCGCACGGGAATCTTCGGCAAATGGCACCTCGGCGATAATTATCCCATGCGACCCCAGGATCAGGGCTTTGACGAAACGCTTGTCCATCGCTCGGGCGGAATCGGACAGCCACCGGACAAGCCCAATGGCTACTTCAATCCGATCCTGTGGCACAACGGTCGGCGCATCAAAGCGCAGGGATATTGCACGGACGTTTTCTTCGATGCGGCGCTGGATTACATCGACCGGATGAAAGGCGAACGATTCTTCGTTTATCTGCCCCTCAATGCACCCCACACGCCGTTGGAGATCGGTGACCGATACCTGAAAAACTATCGCGCCATGGGCCTCGATGAGACAACCGCGCGGGTTTACGGCATGGTCGAAAACATTGACGACAATTTTGGACATCTGCTCGACAGGCTCGACGAATTGGATTTGCGCCGAAACACCGTGCTCATTTTCATGACGGACAACGGCGCGCAGCAGAATCGGTTCAATGCCGGTTTTCGAGGCCGCAAATCATGGACGTATGAAGGCGGCGTGCGGGTGCCGTTCTTTGTGCAGTGGCCCGAGCAGATGCGACCGGGCAAAACTGTTGATCGTGTAGCCGCGCACATTGACTTGATGCCGACTTTTGCGGAACTGGCTGGAATCGAGTTCGGTCAAGCCCCCGCTTTTGATGGACGCAGTCTGGTTCCGTTGATGATGGGCAGCAGTTCAAAGTGGTCTGATCGAATGGTTTTTCTGCAATGTCATCGTGGGTTGACGCCAAAGGCATTCCAGAACAGCGCGGTAGTGACGCAGCGTTACAAGCTGGTTGGTCATCCGGGAACTTTCGGGAAAGAGGACTTGAATCAGGGAGGGGAGCCAGAGCTTGAACTGTACGATCTGGAAAATGATCCAGGCGAGGCAAAGGATTTGGCGAAGAGCCAACCCCAAGTCACCAGTCACTTGCGGGCGGGTTATGAGCAGTGGTTCGCCAATATGCGCGCGGCGCGGAATTTTCGGCCCGGGGTTATTCACCTTGGCAACGCGCGGGAGCCGGCGGCGACACTGTGCCGTTATCAGGATTCTACTTTTGTGGACGGCAAACCCACCGGTTGGCCGGTGAAAATCGAGAAAGGGGGTCGCTATCGCATTGTGGTCAAACGTAGCGACTCAGATGCATCGGGCCGGTTGTTCGTGAAGTGGCTTGGCAAAGTGCAGTCGCGTCCCCTGTTGTTCGGCGGCAGTTCCGCAACTGTTCGTCTCGATGCTGGTAGTGGTGAAGTTGACATCTGGCTTCAGGAAGATGGCAAGCCGAGATTCGTGATATCCGACAACAGCCCTCTTGGTGACGTGGCGATTCAATTGCTCGACTGAGCGGGGACGACATTCGTGTTTGGGCCGTTACCGTATATTTAAAAGTTGAGCATACTGAGCCCTGCACCGATCGCTGCGAACGATAATACCAGGACGAGAATGGGTGGACGTTTCCAGTGGATGAGGGCGAAGCCGCCGATTGCAATTCCAAAATCGATCCAATCACTAACCGCACTTACGAAAACAGGTTGGTAGAGCGCTGCCGCGAGAAGTCCTACGACGGCCGCATTAATACCCGCGGCGGCTCCGGCGATCTTCGGTTGCGTAGCGAATTGTTCCCAGGCTCCCCGCAATCCGAGCAGCAGCAGGAATCCGGGAAGAAAGATTCCGATTGTCGCGATCGTTGCGCCGGCCAAAGAGTTGCCCGGCGTCAGTTCCGCGCCAAGATAGGTTGCCAGCGTGAACATGGGTCCAGGAATTCCCTGTGCACCGGCATATCCGAGGAGAAATCGATCGGGCGTAACGGCATTTCCAAGTTCGCCTTGAAGTAATGGCAACACGACATGGCCGCCGCCAAACACCAGGCTTCCGGTCTGATAGAACTGGTTGAATGTCTTCAGAGTATCCGAGTGGATTGCCAGAACCGGCAGTCCGATTAATAGAAATGAGAATGCCACAAGAGGCAGTAACGCAATGCGACCATCGCTTGAAATTGCCGTGGTGTTTGGACGAATCTGCCAGGCACCAATCAGGGCTGCGATTCCCAGTGCCGTGAATTGGGCGGTCATTCCGGGAAGAATGATTTGTCCGGAAACCGTCGCCGCAAACAACACGATGGGCAGTGCCGATTTGCAGAAGCTGCGGAACATGCCGAGCGTGGCGGTCGCCACCACGACTACGGCGAGCAGTTTTAGACCATGAACCGTACCTTGAAAAATGTCGCTCCCGGCAACCGATCCACTCACGACGGCCAGTGCGTACATCAGGACGAATGATGGAAGAGTGAATCCGATGAATGCCGCCATACCGCCGAACACGCCCGCCCGGTGACAACCGATGCCGAAGCCGACCTGACTTGATCCGGGTCCGGGCAGGAATTGACTCAAAGCGATCAGGCGCGCGTAGCCGACGTCATCAAGCCAGTGCAGCTTATCGACGAAGACCGTCCGAAAGTAACCCAGATGCGCAGCCGGTCCGCCAAAGCTGGTGCAGCCCAACACCAGAAAACGCCAGAATATCTCGGCCACGCTGTGCATCAATGTCAGGTCGAAGAATAATGACTGTCGCGGAAGTTGCCACGCTTGATCTCGCGACTCAGAATCAATGGCGGGTTCTTTTTTTCTACCTCGCCGTCTGCATGCCGGGTTGTTCGAGGTAAGCCATCAGTAAAAAAGTTTTCCCGTATTCTCCGCGTTACTCCCGATCGTCCGTGCTCTCAGTCCACAAGTCCGTGCTGTTCCGCAACTTATCGAGTAACCGCGCGTCGGCGGCGGGGAATTCGTAATCTCCCAACTGTTCCCGGGTAATCCACGCTAAATCCTGGCAGTCGTGTGGTTGTGGTTCGTTACTGATCCACTCGCACTGAAAGAATTTCAGGTGAACAGACTTTTCCGGGTAGTCGTGGATAATGGACTCGACGATGTTCCCGACGCGAACTTCAATGCCCAGTTCTTCGTTGAGTTCGCGGACGAGTGCCTGCTCAAACGACTCGCCCGGCTCGACTTTTCCCCCGGGGAATTCCCACAACCCGCCCAGATGGGCATCGTCGTGGCGTTGGGCGATCAACACTCGGCCAGCGCGAAAGACGAGACCGGCGGCGACATCAATTGTTTGGTGAACTTCGGGCATGGCGGTTCTGAAGTGCGCCGACTTGATTGCACCGCAGTTTACGAAAATCGGCCGGGCATCTACCGTCCAACACTTTTATAGATGAAGCCGAGTTCCTCCATCCGCTTCGGGTCGAACAGATTCCTGCCGTCGAAGAGGATGGGATGCGAAAGGTCCTTGCGCGCTTTTTCAAGGTCGAGTTCCTTGAACTCCGGCCATTCGGTCGCGATGATGATGGCATCGCAGCCTTCACCGATGGCGTTCATGTCATCGACGTAGGTTACCTGAGCTCCGGCGGGCAGAAAGTCTTTCGCCTTTTCCATCGCCTTGGGATCGTAAACACGCAACTCCGCGCCCTCCTTGACCAGTCGCTGACACAACTCGATGGCGGGTGACATCCGGACGTCGTCGGTGTTCTGCTTGAAGGCCAGGCCCAGCACACCGAGTTTTTTCTCCTTCAATACCCAGATTGTTTCTTCAATCTTCTTGATGAAGCGGTCCATCTGCCCGGCATTGATGTGCTGCACTTCTTTGAGCAGGTCAAATTTGTAACCCAGCTGCTCGGCGATCTTGATGAAGGCACTGAGGTCTTTGGGAAAACAACTGCCACCGAAGCCAAGGCCGGCATTGAGAAAACGTCGGCCAATGCGATCGTCCAATCCGATACCGGTCGCGACTTCCTCGACGTTGGCCCCGGAGGCTTCGCAGACAATCGACACCGCGTTGATGTAGGAAATTTTGAGCGCGAGAAACGAATTGGCTGCGTGCTTGATCAGTTCCGCCGAATTGATATCGGTGATGATGATGGGGGCCTTGAACGGCTCGTAAACTTCGCGCATGGCCCGCACCGGACGTTCCGAGGTGGTGCCGACGACAACGCGATCCGGGTTCATCAAATCTTCGACGGCAAAACCTTCGCGCAGAAATTCCGGATTGCTGACCACGTCAAAATCGACGTTGCCTTTGTTGTAGCGCTTAATCGTCTCGGCAACCTTCTCACCCGTCTTGACCGGCACCGTGCTCTTGTCCACGACAATCTTGTACTCCGTCATGGCGTCGGCGATTTCCCGCGCGACCTTTTCAATAAAACTGAGATCCACCGACCCGTCGTCCTGCGGAGGGGTAGGAACAGCAATGAAAATAATATCGGAATTTTTGACGCCATCGGACGTACTGGCGGTGAATTTCAGGCGACCTTCGCTGACATTCTTTTTGACCATTTCCTCGAGGCCCGGTTCGTAAATCGGGATGCCCCCGGCCTGCAACATCTTGACCTTGTCGATGTTGTTATCAACGCAGGTGACCTGATGGCCCACTTCGGCGAAGCAGGTTCCCGTGACCAATCCGACGTAGCCGGTGCCGATAATTGTAATTCTAGATGCCATTTGAATCGGGAATGAAAGTGCCTTTCCGATGCGAAAGGATCAAGCCTCGTTCGCGGTTGGTTACGCGAGTAACCGGGGAGATGCTGATGAGGACGATGAGTGAAGTTCCGGCAAATTCCACCAGAGCCCCCTTCGTGAACGGGGCGTTCATTCCGTCACTTACGGGCCGCCGGATTCGTGTTCGGGCTGGGAGCCGCGTTCGTCAAGTTGATCAAAGGTGTCGGAATGGCAGGCAGCGCAGCCGGGCTGCCGGGCGTGAGTTGGGGATTGCGGCTGAGCAGTTCTTCGCGGCGCATTGAGGCTTCGGTTCGCCAGATGGTCGGGGGATTGGCACGGATCAATTCGTCGTAATATTTCAATGCCTTGTCCGGTTGCCGCTTGGATTCATAGAGCAGAGAGACTGCGATCTTCGCCTGGTTCGCTTCGGAAACTCCCGGATGCGACGTGATGATCTGCTCGTAGCCGCTGATGGCCGGATCGATCTGGTTTTGCGCATCGAGGCAGGCGGCGACGCCGAGCCGGGCGACGGCGGTTTTGTCGCTGGTCGGATACTTCGACATGAATTCCTCAAAACGCGTCTTGGCTTCCGGGTATTTGTTCTCGGAAAATAACTGCCCGGCCGCCAGCAACATGGCTCGCTCCGCAACGCTGGTGCTTTGGTATTGTTGCGCAATCTTCAGGTATTCGGTGGCTGCGACTTTGATTTCGGCCCCATCCCCCCTTGGCTGATTCAGGACGAATATCGCGGCATTCGCGTTGGCTTCCTTCCGGGCCTGCAGGTGGTCCTGAGTATAAACGGCGAAAATAATTACGAGCAAACCAAGGCCCGCAAAGCCGGTCTCCGTCTTATGGGTATCCAACCAACCCAATAAATTCAGCCAGACGAGTGACTCGTGTTTTTCTTCCGTATTTTCCGGTTCGGCCATAAGAGGGGGCAGATCATTAGGTTGGTCGGCGAAAACGCAAGCCCGAAATCGGAGATTTGCGGGGAATCCCTGCGAATCGGTCGAAGACACTGCTCCGTGCGTAAGCGCCAGCAGTAGATATCCGGCGGCGGTATTGTGCGGCTACGGTCTCTCCAGTTGTCGCGATGTCGTTCGAATACTGGGGTTGCTGTTCGTTGTGCCGGAGAGCGATCCGGTGAACATGATGGCGATGTTACTCAAATCCTGTAGAATTTGAATTTGAACGAAGTTGACCCAACTCGAACCCAGATTCGAACTATCGCCGGCGGAAGTGAAACCAATACCGACTGCCTGAGTTCGAAGCAGGTGATCGCCGTCTGAACGCTTGGTCGTCGCAAGGGATATATCGGTTTTCAGCTCTCGGGTTCCTTGATTATAGAGATATTCCCTTGCGATAGACGGGTTAAACACCGCCAAAAATGATTGGTCATCAGGATGGGTTTTCAGTTTACTCGACCCTTGCCCGGAACCGGGACAAACTCTGGTTTGGAAGGTTATGTGGCGAAAGTGTCACCGCAAATTCGATGAATCAGGAACGCATCTACTATTTTGACAACAACGCCACGACTCGCGTCGCGCCGGAGGTGTTGGAGTCAATGATGCCATTCCTGACCGAGCATTGGGGCAACGCGTCTTCCGCCTATCGCTTCGGCAATCACGTCGCTCGTGAAATCAAGGTTGCCCGAGCCAAGGTCGCATCCTTGATCAATGCCGACCCGAACGAAGTCATCTTTACTGGTTGCGGGACGGAGAGCAACAACGCCGCCTGGCAGAGTGCGCTGCTCACCCAACCGGACAAGCGCCACATTCTCACCACGTCGGTGGAGCATTCCGCCAACATGAAGTTTGGTGAAGAGCTGCGTCGGCGGGGTTACGAAGTTACGTTTCTTCCGGTCGAGTCCGACGGCTCGCTGGACATTCACCTGCTGGAGAAAAGTATTCGACCCGACACTGCCCTGGCGTCAGTCATGTTTGCGAATAATGAGACGGGGGTGTTGTTTCCGATCGACGAAATCTCGGCTATCTGCCGTTCGCGCGGGGCGCTCTTTCACACCGATGCCGTGCAGGTCGCCGGCAAGTTGCCGATCGACGTCAGAGATTCGCGCATCGATTACCTGTCACTTTCCGCGCACAAGTTGCATGCGCCCAAGGGTATTGGCGTGTTGTTCGTCCGCAAGGGGGCTCCGTTTACTCCGTACCTGGTCGGAGGCGGGCAGGAAAAGGGGCGTCGCGGTGGAACGGAGAATGTTCCCTACATCGTTGGCTTCGGCCGCGCGGCGGAACTGGCGATTGAATCTCTACCGGTCGAGCGCAATGAAGTGCGCAAGTTACGCAATCATCTTGAAGAAACGATTCTGGTGACCATTCCCCGGACCAGTCGCAACGGCGCGCGCGCAAATCGTCTGCCGAATACCTGCAACCTCGCGTTCGAGGGGGTCGAGGCGGAAGCCGTTTTGCTCCTGCTGGATCAAGCCGGCATCTGCGCTTCGAGCGGTTCGGCCTGCAAAACGGGATCGCTCGAGCCTTCACATGTCCTGACGGCGATGGGATTACCGGCGACACTTTCCCGGGCTTCGATTCGGTTCAGTCTCGGCATTTACAACACTGCGGAAGAAGTGGAGCACGTGCTTCGCGAACTGCCGCTGATCATCTCTCGCCTCCGCGCTGCCGATCAACCTGTCGCCGCCGATCGGGAAGCAGCGGGCGTGACCGCCTAGCGCTTGTCTTCCGAGCATCCCGTGCCATCCTGAGGCCCTCGCCATGGCGATTCGCATACTCATCGGTCTGTTCGTGCTGTTACTGGTCTGCTTCTATCTCGGCTACGGCCTGGCTGATCGGCGATCCGATCGGGTGCTGACCGTGCAGCGGCAGTTATGGGAGGACGAATTGAGCCAGCGGACCGCCGGTCTGAAAACCGCACTCGAACGAGCCCGAACTGAATCCGTCCCGGTAAAACTGCCATCGCCTTCGGAATTTGAAACCGGACTTTCACCCGTTTTACCGTCTCCGGCGGAGGCTCTCGATGAACTCTTGAGAATCAGGATGCCCGAAGGTGAGGCGCGCCGGCAAGTGACGCGGAGAGTTGTATTCCTGCTGGAAACGTTAGCGGTTCATCGGGAGAAATCCCTTCCGCTGATCGAGGCCTTTCTGTCTCTCAATCAGGATGTGGAGTATGCGCCGCCGGCAACCGGCCGTCTTCCCTTGCGCGATCGCGCGGGACCAAACCGGCGAGGAGCAGGACGGGGCTTGCCCTCCCAATCCGATCAGCGCGGGCCGTTGCTCGCGACGGAGTTTGTATTGCCGCCTTCACTGCGGCTGGGCCTGTTCTCTGTGGTGCGGGACATCGCGCTGCCGGCATCGGAGACAATCCTGGCCGAAGCCGTTGGCCGAGCCGGGCGGGGAGTCGAATTAGCGGTGCTGGCAGACCATCTTGAGGATCTCGCGCCCGGGCGGCATCGCGAGCCCATTCTGTCTGCCGTGCGTGAATTGCTCTCCCATCCGCTGGACATCAACAGCCCGACGCGGCTTGACGATTTGTCGCGCGGTTACCTCTTCGCCGTACTCGAACGATTCGGCGACCGGGGGTATCGTGACGAAGCATTGAAGCAAGTCCTCGGTGAGGAGAATCGAATGATCCCGGCCGTTGTCCGCTATCTTGTTTCCCTGGTTGGCGAGGAGGCTCTTCCCGGCCTGGTCAAAATATATCGCGAAGCGACTATTCCTGATCGCTGGGATCGCCTCGTCCTGGGCATGGAGATCCTCCAGTTTTCCGGTAAAAACGGCAGTGCCGATGAACTATTTGGGATGATCGCCGCCAATGACGGTGATGCGGCAGCTCGCGCGTTGCTCGTTTGCTCCCTCGTCGGCGGCGAAGTGGGGCCTTACCAGTTGAAAACAATCGACGACGCGGCGGTTATTGCCAGACGCCTTGGGCTGGTCGAAGCGGCGCTGAAGCAGGTCGATACGCCGCAGATGGTTGAGGCATTGGAGCATACCCGGTCGAATCTCAAGAACCTGCTCGCTGGCAAGGAGCCGGTGGCATTTGTCCCGCTGCGCAATCGACCACGACGTTCCCTCGCCCCGTAGCGCAGGCTTCCAGCCTGTATGAGGCGTTCGCCAGACCCGGACAGCCGAGGGTAATCGGACGCATGATTTGGCAATTGGCGCGGATCTGCAGGCGAAACGCCTGCGCTACGGGGGCAGCCCGGATGTGCCGGTGGCGTCCATTCGGGAACTTTCCCGTTGACAGCTCTACCGCCTGACGCTGTCATTCCCGCCGTTTTCCGGCTCTCTGCCCGCAACAGGGAGTCTTGTCGTCTCGATTTCGGGACGGTCACGAAAGACATGAGCGATAAAAAATTTAATGTGGCAATTGTCGGGCTGGGTTTCGGCGCGGAATTCATCCCGATTCACCAGGCTCATCCCAATGCCAACCTCGTGGCCGTCTGCCGTCGCAACGAGGCCGAGATGAACAAGATTGCCGATCACTTCGACATTCCCAAGCGGTTCACCGACTACGACGAATTGCTCAAGGATCCGGAGATTGACGCCGTACACATCAATTCCCCGATCCCCGACCACGCGCCGCAATCGCTCAAGGCTCTCCGCGCGGGCAAGCACGTTATGTGTACGGTGCCAATGGCCACGACCATTGAGGAGTGCGAACAGATTTGCAAAGCCGTCAAGGAAACCGGCCTCAAGTACATGATGGCCGAGACCGTCGTTTACAGTCGCGAATTCCTTTTCATCAAAGAACTCTACGACAAGGGCGAACTCGGCAAGCTGCAATACTTGGCCGCCAGTCACCCGCAGGACATGGACGGCTGGCCGTCGTATTGGGAAAAAATGATTCCCATGCACTACGCCACCCACGTTGTCAGCCCGTGCCTTGGCATGGTCGATGGCAAGGCGGAATACGTGAGTTGCTTCGGGAGCGGCACCGTGCGGGATGACATTGCCAAAAAAAGCGGCAACAAGTTCGCCGTCGAAACCTGCCACATTAAAATCAAGGACT
>CALBIE010000592.1 GCA_937893495.1 uncultured Verrucomicrobiales bacterium
AACATCAAAATAATTACAGAACGTATATGCATAGGTTTGCGGAATTGTTCACGAATGAATTCAAATGTAAAGGAGCCGACAATGTCTCGATGAAAGTTAAGCATGACAACGGCTGACCAATCTTGCCAAAATCGGGAATGCAAAAACTCCTGATTGGCATCTTCCTCTCCACCGGACTTGCTTTGGGGACGAGCGCCCAACCCTCCCGTGGCGGTGACGTCACGGATGTCCGCATCATCGACACTCTCGACCCGAACGGGCCATTCCAAAAAATCTGGGAGCCGCATTTCGCCAAATGGACCGACCGCCACTACGTCGCGTGTTATGGACTCGAGGTTCGCGGCAAAGGTGACATGGGGGACATTGTCTGTTCGATTTCTCGTGACGCCGGCAAGACCTGGAGCCCGCGTGTCGCCGTCTTCGATCATCTCCAGCGCAATGGCACGGTCCAATACGCGTACAACAATTCCGTACTTTTCCGACCACCAGGGCAGGATCTCATCTGGCTCTTCGTCATGCGCGCGCCGCTGCACTACCGCGACAGCGAGAACGTGGACCTCGTCGCCGCCTACTCCGCCGATGGCGGGCTCTCCTGGCATCATGTCGAGTTGGCAATGGATTACCAGGGGCCATTGATCATTGTAGCCGGAATCGAGACGGTCCTGCGCAATGGAATTGCGCACTACCTGCTGCCGGCACATCGCAATACCCTTCGGCGCGACCCGCACGGCGATCGTCGGCAATTCATGCTGGAGAGCACGAGCCTGTTGCATTGGAAGCTGGCAGCTTACGTCGATTACCCCGCCGACCATTCCATCTTTCTGCATGAAGGGAAGACCGCTCCATCGGACGAAAGTGACGGCTTGAAGATCGTCATGCGCACGGCGGACATGAAACGTGAGCGCCCGCTCAATCCGCCCGTGGCCTGGTCGTCCATCAGTGAGGATGGCGGTCGTAACTGGTCCGTGGCGAAACCGGAATCTGACCTTCCAAATTATCGGGCGAAAAGTTTCTTTGGAAGGGATTCAAACGACAGGCACATTTATGTTTACAGTGATCATGTGGACCGGACGGGGCTCTGGTACAAAACCAAATCAAAAGGCGGCCAGTGGTCGGACGCGCGCCTGTTTTATCACGAAAACAACCGCAACAGTTACCCCACACTCGTCGAAGACAAACCCGGGCAATGGCTGGCCGTCTGGGACAGTTCAAATGACCCAAAGCAAAAGCGCACCGCCATTCGATTCGGAAAGCTGAACGTCAAATGACTTGCGGTACACTGCCAAGCCAACAACGAGTGGCTGCCGACGGCAGGAGAATACGAGCGGTTGACGGAAGGTATGGGGTAGTTTGATTGCGCAACTCAGTCCGAATGTTGCTGCGACTCGGGAGAGTCGCGCGCCGGAACGCGGCTCTCTTGAGCCGCAGCAATGTTCAACCGACAGGTGATTGGCGAAAACCACGGCAGTTTTTCGGTCGCTGACCGTCCGTCGAATTATTACCAATTCGTAACAGCCGACGCCGGGAGGCTCATTAATTTTTTGGAAAGAGCAGGCCTCGGTGGAGCGTGATGCCCTGCTGTTTTGCAATCGACGGTTCGGCGGGAATGTATCGTTTTGATGTGAAGCGGTTGACGGAAGGTATGGGATAGTTTGATTGCGCAACTCAGTCCGAATGTCGCTGCGACTCGGGAGAGTCGCGCGCCGGAACGCGGCTCTCTTGAGCCGCAGCAACATTACATCGACAGGTGGTTGGCGAAAACCAAGCCCAGTTTTCGTGCAACGCCGGGCAGTAGTGCTTCAACTATTTCAAGACCTCACCGACCACGGTTCGAATCGCCGCGAAAGTTCGCTCTTCAACCGCTTCCGTGAATGGTCCGGAGAATTTCGTATAGACCATGTGACCACCGCCTTCATAGCCGCCTTCCTTCAGCACACGCAGCGATGGCAGATAGAAGGAAACGTCGGTTGAATAGCCCGCAAACCACAACATAGGCCCGGCAGCTTTCCCGCTGTTATCATCGCCCCTTCCGAACACTTGTTTGAAACGCAGCGAGTAATCAACCACCGTTTCGCCGCCAATCGCGACCAGCAGGATTTGATTGCCAAACCGCGCTGCCTGCACCGGGAGATCGTACGAAGTAATCGGTGTCCGCCCCGCGTTCAATTGGCCCAGCACATAGGTTGCTTTCCAGCGTTCATATTGATTCTTCGATTTGACCTGCCGCTCAAGCGTCGCGCGATCGGCGTGAGGCTGAAATTCCAGATGCGCGTCCGTGCGGGCAACCCGCAGTCTGTCGCCCACCTCGACCTGCTTCCCGGCCAGCGCCCGCCCGACTGCATCAGCGAGAGCCCTGCCATGCAATGCAAGATGTTCCTCCTTACGCCGGGGATGAGGATTCTGATCGCCGCCCGCACCCATCACGAACATCGCCACCGCGCCGGGATTGGCTTCCTCAAGAAATTTTTGCGCGTAGCCGGCGTAATCACCGGATGTCTTGAAAAATCCCATCGTCGTATTGTGGCACGCGTAGCCGAAGACGATCGCCAACATCTTGTCCGTAGAATCGGCGACGCGCAAAACCGGAACATGATGGTCCACCGGCCCAATCAGTGCCCCGGCTGCATATCGTTCATCCAATTCCGCGCCCTTGTTGTTGCGCCGATTGATGGCAAAACCCGCCGTCGATTGGGATGCGCTTAAACGAGCTGGTTTCAGGTCACGCAGCGCGTCACCGATCAGATCCAGCAACCGACCATTCAACCAGTCCACGTAGTCCCGCATTTTGACCATGTATGGCTGGGGGATGTTGTGCAACGTCTCCCGATAAAGCCGCAACTCGGGACCGCAGTGCGTATGGGAACAATTCAGCAGCACATTAGCCGGTTCCAGCCCATATCGTTTCTTCGCTCCAGTCAGAACCGCGTCGGCCATCTTCGGCGTCACCACCAGCAGGTCGAGCGTCACGATGACCAACCGCGTCCCCCCTTTGCCCTGCAATGCCAGCGCCTTGGCGCGTAGATTCAGATCGGTGCCTTCGGACGGCTTCTTGCGCGAGGCATAGCCGCCCATCCAATAAGCACCCTTCGGCGTGATGACGGTCTGCGAGACACCGGCGCGCCATTCTGAATCAGCAGCGTCAGTCGATGCCACCGAGACGAGAATCAGAATGATGGCACGCAGGACAGAATCGAGTAAGCGACGATTAGGCATGGTGAAAAGATGCGAGACCACTTTTCTCGGGGCAAGGAAGTTATGAATGAAACATTTCGCAATGTAGGCTGGGTGCCCCACCCGGAGTTCAAAGCGAAAGCCTCGATGCGCCGGGTGAGGGCACCCGGCCTACAGGGTTCGGGCCTGCGCCCTCTTCTGCGTTATCTCGCTGATTGATACAGCTTCCCGACATCTTTCCCGCTGAGCGCGCGCTTGAACACGGCCACCTCGTCCAGTCGGCCTTCCCAATTCGAGGAATTGTCGTTGCGGCCGCCGATGAAAACCTGGTCAACGAATGAAGGAATCTTCAGTTCCGCCTCAGCCTCGAGGTCGATCTGACCATTGATGTAAACCCGAATCTTTTTTCCGTCGCGCACCAGTGTCGCATGGGTCCACGTCCAGCGTTGCAATTCGGTTTTGCCCCCGACCAAGGTCCCGTTCGAGCCGGTGGAGAAAACGATTCGGCCCTGATGCGCCGACTTCCCTCCGATGCCCAGATGATCGCCTTGAGCACCCTGCGAATGATCCCAGCCGCGCGAGAACATCCAGCCGGAAACGTCGCGCGCGTCGTCGGGCATTCCGTTCCAGAACCAGAGCGACACGGAATACCGATCACCAAGACCCTCGATGCGCGCCCGCATGCGTTCGCCGACGAAGTGAGGGGCACGATTCAATTGATTGTCGCGATTGAACTTTGCGCTCTTCGCGCCTTCAAGCCAGTAGAGGACACCGGTTTCGTAGATGCCATCATTTCGACTGACGGCATCAATCGCCCGAGGGCCGTTGAACTCGTCCAGCCTCCAATACGCCGCGGGCTTTTCGCCGATGATCGCCCTGGCCGCGATGCCTGATGCCGGTGCGTACGGTTTGCGCGGCTTGCCGGAAACCTGTTCCAGCAATTGCAGATTGGCTTCCACAATCTTCGGTTCGGCCAACACTTCCAACCCGGCGGAACGCGCGGCCCAGGTGTTGTAACCTCCCACGTGATGTTGCTCCGGCGGGGGAATATAACCATCGCCACCATTGGCAAGTTCGATCACCATCGTCTTCGGCAGCGGGCTCATCGTCTTCAATTTCAAGCCCGTCAGCGCATACGTCTCATTCGGCGTCGTCACGATGGCGATATCGCCGATGCGCAACCCCTGCACGACGATTTCCGTCTGCTGGCGTTCGTGAAGGATGATTTGTTCCATCGCGTAAACCTCGGTCTGCGTTTTCGGTTCGCGCTCACCCATTTCCGCGACCGTGCGTTGCGCCCATTCGAGCATCTGCTTGTTCGGCACGCGGTAGTTGAGCGTCATTCGGGTTTCACCCATGGCCAAATCCACATCAGCGCGATACTGGATCTTCTGGTAACTCTCCAGGGCGCGGTTCGCGAGTTGCTCGGCGTATTCGTCCACCTTCCATTCCGGCTCCTTTGGCGGATCCTTCGCCCAATTGCGCGCGGCGTAATCGCGCCGCCAGATGTCGCCGCTGCAACCGTGCGACATCAAGCCGACAAAATCGTCATCGGCCACGAGCTTCTTCTTGAGGTTGTAACAGAACATGCCGTAGTAATCCGCGCTGAGCGCCTTCACTCCGGAGAAATAGTGCATGGAAAAGTTGGCGAGAATGGCCAGCGGTTTACCGGCCTTGGTCTGCACGGAAATCATCGTGAGATCGGGATCCTCCGGTCCGGATTCACCCGTCACGTCGTCCCAATTGCGGCCGGAGTGCATGGTCGCGCGCACGGTCGGATTGCCGAATGGATCATTGGTGACGCGGTCGGGGCGGCGCACCCAACGACGCAACGCGGTGAACTCGGCGGCATTAGCCTTGTTCCAGCCGACACGAGCCGGTTGAAGTTTCTTTTGTGCCAGGGCGATGGCTTCCGCCAATTTTTGTATGAGATACGGCGTATAACGCGGATCGGCGCGGGTGCCCAGGCAGGCCAGCGTCGAGGGCGCGGTGTGAGTATGCGTGGCGGAAATGAGCATGTGATCCGTGCGAATCCCCGTGCGCTTGCTCGCAAGTCGTTTGGCTTCATCCAGTACCGGCCGCGCCATCATGCAACTGTCCACGACGACGATGGCCAGTTGCGTCTTGCCGTCGGCCAGGACGAGCGCGCGGGCATTGATGGGATCGGTGACTGAGGATGCCGAACGACTCGTCATTCCACCGTTGACCAACACGGGGAATTCGAGCGGCGAAACATCCACCACGACCGCACCGGCGCGAAACTCGGCATGAACTTTCGGGGTGATGAGAGCTACGGCAAACAGGGCGACGATTTGACTGATCAAACGAAAGCGGAGGTTCATGCTGTTCAGTTTCGCGTAGGTGCCAGCGATGGCAAGTCGCAAGTTCGTCGCAGCACAAGGGAGCACACCCGCCCCGGGTGTGGCTGACCGCGCCTCGCGGCCAGCGTCTTGCGCACGATACAGACACGAACGCTCGGATCGTTTCGTTGCGACCGGGTTTTCCGCGAGGGCGCAGAAAACAGCGCCCGAGGCGGGCGCGCTCCCCTTGCTATTTCGGAATTCGGGTTTAATGCTTCCAATCGCGTGCTTTGAAAATACCATTCCAATCATGCCTCACTCCATTTCCCGACGACGTTCTCTGCAAATCGGAATCACCGGAGCGACTGCTGCCATTCTTAATGGGCGCTCGATTCTGCACGCTCATTCCGGGACTGAGCCGAATCACCCGACCGAACCCTGCGCGCCGGCGGAGGGCCACTCGGCGCGATTAAAGATTTCGTTGAACGATGATGTGGACGGGCATGGTATTTCGGGGTGCATTCGCATTCGCAAGGTGGGGGAAAAAGTCTGGCTGAATCTTTCTCCGTTGCTGCTGCGCACCGAGGGATTGTCAAAAGCCGTTCGCGCGCTCGGCTGGCATGTGGTGCCCGGGGCATCTGAGGTTCCCGTTCCCCCGGGCCGGCTTGAGCTTGAGGCGTTCGCGGGAATTACCACGAATCTGGTTCGGAGTGTCGTTTCGGTCGGAGACGGAGCGATGAGCACAGTCGGTATTTCGCTGCGGCAATTGTTCAATCCATCGGAAGGCGGACACGTCGCGGGAAACACTCACGTGCATCTTCGAAGCATGACGCGCGAGCAGGTGAATCGTTATCTCACGGAGATTCCCCAAGCCGACGGATTGGAAGTGGTGTTCGTGTCGTATCTCGAACGCGCACTGGCCGATAGAACCTACATCAGCAACAAATACACGCCCGACGATTTTCGGAAGTTGAACGGGAAGAATCTCAGCTTCGGTTCCGGCCAGGAATATCGGCACAACTTCGGCCCCGGCGCTGAAGGCTATGGTCACGTCATGTTGCTGGAGATGGCGAAACGAATTCTTCCCGCGAGCCTTGGGCCGGGCATCACGCTGGCGGGAACGGACGGCACACCATTGCGACCGGGCATTCGGTTGGCCAAGGACGGCGGCGCGACAATTATCTGGTGCCACAATTCCTTTGGTTCCGAGGACATCCCCAACTGGCTGGGCGGCCATGTGGATGCGCAGAACATTTTCGATGGCGGCAATCACGGGAGTTACGAGGATACCTTTTATCGCTACCTGAACCTCGGCATGCGTGTTCCGTTTTCCACCGGGACGGATTGGTTCATCTACGATTTCTCACGTGTTTATGTGCCCATGAAACCAGGGCAACCACGCACCCCGGCAGCCTGGCTGGCGGGATTGCGTCGAGGGCAATCCATCATCACCAACGGACCGTGGCTCGAGTTCAGCGTCAATCAGGCCGGGCCGGGCGATGAACTGAATTACGAGCGGCCGGAGATCTTGAACATCAAGGCGCGGGTGATTTCGCGGAACGATTTCAAGCAATTGGAGATCATTCGCAATGGGCAGGTCTTCGCGGGCATCGATTCGCGGAAGAAGGACGGTTATTACGAATGTGAATACAGTTCGTCCGATCATCGCCATCACGCGTCCGAATGGTGGGCGGCAAGGGTCAGCGGGGATGACACACTCAAGAACGAACTGGGCGGCAAGACGTTTGCCCATACCAGTCCCGTCTATGTCAATTTCAAGAACCGGCCGTTGTTTGATCGCGACACCGCGCGCGGGGTGATTGAGGAGATGGAGAAAAGCACCAAGCACATCCGGCGATTTGGCAAGTTCGCGGACAAGGGGGAGGAAGAACGCGTGCTCTCGATTTATCGCGAGGCGATCAAGACACTGCAAGGGCGGTTGGACAGAATCAAGGGTTGATGATCCTCAGTTTCCCAAGGGGGCTAAAAGTGCAATACCGAATCGAGTTGACGTTCGGTGCATTCGGGTGGTGTCCTCGGAGCGCGGCGTTTACGCCGCAGAAACGCCCACTTGCAACCATCGTCACCGGTATACGCATGATTCCGGCACCGCAACGCGTCTGCGGACTGAAGTCCGCGCTCCCTCGCCGGGGCTTCGCCCGAATACGCGCCGAACCGAGGTTGATCTTGAATTGTGATTTACTCTTCAACCAACCAGAACGAAGACGGGTGGCGGAGGTTGACTGCAACGTCTGATGTTACTCCACAACCGAGAGCAACTCATCCGCAATTTTGAAGCGCGCCAGCTCGTTGGTGCTCAGTTGCCCAATTTCACCTTCCTCGCGCGGGGATTGAGGGAAGATCCAAGGCGCACAGCTGCGCATCCCTGCCAAATGGTATTCAAATCCGCAACGCCTTGTTCATTCGCTCGACGACCTGCTTCATGCGGGCGGCGTCGCCAGCGCTTACTTCGGCCGTGGCCCAGCCGTTGAAGCGGATGCCATGGAGCGCCTGTCGCACGCCCGGCCAGTCCACGTGTCCTTCGAACAGGTCGCAGTTTTTGTTGCGGTCACGATTCCGATCCTTCACGTCGATCTTGATGACGCGGTGGTCCAGCGTGCGAATCCAATGCGGCGCGCCGCCGTAACCGTCGTGGTTGCCAATGTCGAAGAGTGCGCCCACCCACGGGCTGTCGAAGACGTCGAGATACTCCGCCCATTGTTTCGCGTCGGGCAGGAATCCGTTGCCGACATTCTCGCACAGGATGCGAACGCCCAGGCGCGCCGCCACTGGAATGGCCTTGCGAATATTCTCAATCGAACGGGCGCGAACCTGCTGTTCGTTTTCGCTCGTTGGATCAGTCACCTTGCCGATGACCAGCAGAATCGAATCCGCCCCGCAATCGTGCGCGAATTGCAGCGCGTCCTTCATCGCCTGAAGTGCCTTTGCCCGCACGGCGGGATCGGCATCCGTCAGGCGCACCTTCCAATGTACGGAGTCATTGATGTTGTGAATGCGCACGCCGGTCTTGTCCTGCGCGACCAAAGCCTCCCGCAAATCAAACATGTCGGGAGCAAACAACGAGATGCCATCGAATCCGGCATCCTGCGCAATCTTGAATTTGTCCAGCAACGGCATCTTGCCACGAATCATGGACACCTTGACCGCCTTGAAAATACGGCCGGTGAACTGATCAGCGGAAGCGAGGACGGGAACGGCGGCGGCAGCTCCGAGTTGAGTGAGAAAATTGCGGCGATTCATACTTTGGGATCGGTCGATTATTTCTGTTCGGCAGTAAACGCAGGCAGCTTTCCGCATTTCGCCAGGGCGAGCAGTGGATACGCCGTGCCGCTGTAGGTTATGAAATGATACTTGTCCGTGTTCAACGAACGGGTCCACCAGCGCCCTGATTCGCGCTGATTTTTCAGCAACCACGAGACTGCCTTAGCAAGATGTTCATCGGCGGCGGGGACTCCTGCCCCGCGCAGGGCCATCACGCAGAGTCCGGTCATATGGCCATCGCTCGGCGGATTTTCAAATTCCGACTCGGCGCGGAGTTTCTTCGCCCGATTTCCCTTGCCCCATTCGTCCGGTTGCGCAAACGAACGAATCGACCAGCCGCCATTCGGACGCTGATGTTTCAAAACCATCCCGATAATTTTTCGCCGCTCATCCGTGGAGATAAGTCTGTCAATGCTCGTCGAGGCACGCAAAAGCAAGACGCGCTCGTAATCATGACGCGGTCTGGTCGTGCGCAGGTAATTCAACGTGCGTTGGAACCGCGCGCGACCTGCCTCGTTCTCGTCCAACCAACCGGGCGCCGTCACTGCGGCCATCGCCGCCACCGTCGCTTCCTGGAACGCGCTGGATTCGAACGGCGGCCAGCAGTCAAGCGATTGCCAGGCGCCATTCTCCTGCTGTTGCGAAAACATGAGCGTCAGCGCATCGGCGGTCTCCGGCGAAAGCTCTTTCGCCACGTGCCGATCCCATTCCGCCAACCCGGCGGCAATGTAAACAACCTGCGCGATGCTGGTGCCCTTTTGGAATTTCTCCTTCGAATACGCCTTGAAATCGATCAGTTCGCTGATGAAAAACTTCCGCAATTCACTGGACGGTTTCCCGAGGAACGGCGTCAGAGCCGGAAAGGTGGTCATATAGGTGCCGGGCGTGTGGCAGGAAACGCAACCGCGATTGCCCACCCAGGCATTGGCCCCCTGCTCCAGGTAACGAACTGCATGGCTCAGCGAGAATTCACTGCGGACGGGTTCATCTCCCCTGGCAGCCGGCACCTCAATACCGGCATGATCGTATTGCAGCCGAGGCTTTGCCGCCTGATCAGCCCCAATCGCCGTCAGCGTACCAACGGAAAAAAAGCACGAAATCCCGGAAATCATCGCAGTAGCGGTTTGCGGTTTCATGACGCGATAGTAAAGTGGCCCCGGGAATTCGGAAGTGTTTTCTCGGACGCAAAGCGAATGGACGAACAAACCGCACGACGCACGTACTGGATTGGCGCGATTGCCACAATCGACGCAAACAAGACCGTGTTGACTGATGATACCCGGCGGGTCGCAGCAAAGCAGGCAAAGGCGGCGGGCGAATCCCTGAATGCGGACAACCTGGGCACTTGGCTTTTTGATGCAGTGGCCGATCGGCACCCGGAACTTCGCCGGAATGACGCGCAGTTGACGCTGCCCAATTGGCCCGTCGTCGCCGTGCCGATTCCAGCCCTGTTTCTCGGCCTTGCGGCCGACACGCTGGCTTCGACTCACCGCATCGATCTAATCGCTATTCCGATCTTCACCTTGCTGCTGTGGAATCTGATCATCTATGCCCTGCTCGTTGCGCGTCTGTTCCACCGATGCGACGGCCCCGGTTTGTTCGGCTGGATTTCCACGCGCTGCGCCGAATTGGGAATTCCCCGGATGTCTGCCGGGCAGACGGAACTCTGGCCCCGCATTCGCGACGAGTTCATCCGCACCTGGCATCGGGCATCAATGCCGCTGCTGCTCGGTCGCGCAACTATCATTCTGCACACGGCCGCCATCGCGGCCGTCGCGGGAGTCATCGCGGGGATGTACCTGCGCGGAATTGCTTTTGAATATCGCGCCGGATGGGGCAGCACCTTTCTCAGCGCGGAATCCCTGCACGCTTTGCTCGCGACGCTGTTGGGTCCCGCCGCGTGGCTGACCGGTATCAGCATTCCCGATGCGCAGCATTTGAACTCGATTACCTGGTCGGTGAATCCGGCGGGCGAAAAGGCCGGGGACTGGATCCATCTTTACGCGGCGACCTGCGCGCTGTTCATTATCATTCCGCGGACTGTCCTGGCGGCGATCAGTGCCATCACGTTGCAAAGGTTGAAAACAGATTTCCCGATCGACACCTCCACCCTAGCCCTCCCCGCGCAATCCGTCCTGGCCGACAGCGACAGTCCGAAGGCGCGGCGTATCTGTGTCATTCCCTTCAACCTGGAACTTTCCGGGCGAAGTCGCGACCTGATTCGCCTCTACGCCTTTGGCGAATCGGGTGGACCGGTGAACATCGATTATCGCGAGGCGATCACCTATGGCGATGAGGAACGATACTTCCAGCAATTCGATGACGGAGACAAGGCGCCGGAGCGTTACGTCGTCGTTTTCAACCTGACCAGCACTCCGGAAGCCGAGGTTCAGGGCGTCGTGGTCGATGGATTGAGGGCGATTGCGGCAAATCACCAACCCGCATCGGCGGGCTCAATCTATCTGGATGGGTCGTCGTTCATGGAACGATTTGGATCGGATGCGGGTTACCCAATCCGGTTGAAAGAGCGCAAGCAAACGTGGACTCAGTTCCTCAAAAACCACAACATCAAGCCGCTGTTCCTGAACACGGACAGCGAATCGTGAACAAAACACAAGTCACCCTCAGCCTGATTTCACACACCAATGTCGGCAAGACGACATTGGCGAGAACGCTGTTGCGACGCGAGGTTGGCGAGGTGTTCGATCAGTCGCACGTCACGGATCTCAGCGAAGAGTTTACACTCGTTGAAACGCGAACCGGGGCGGCCCTCAAATTGTGGGACACGCCCGGTTTCGGCGATTCCTTCCGGCTGTGGAAACGATTGAAGCAATCCGAGAACGCCATCATCGGCTTCCTGACCCGCGCGTGGGATCGTTTTACGGACCGCCCGTTCTGGTGCAGCCAACAGGCGATACTCAACGTGCGCGATCATGCCGAAGTCGTGCTCTATCTCGCCAATGCCGCCGAGGATCCGGCCGAGGCTGCCTACATCGAACCGGAACTGGATATCCTGCAATGGCTGGGTAAGCCGATCATCGTGCTCCTTAATCAGATGGGGCCACCGCGCGAAAAGGCACTGGAGGAACGGGAAGTGAACCGTTGGAGGAAACATTTTGAACGGATCAGTCATCCGTGCGAGGTAATGGTGTTCGACGCCTTTGCCCGCTGCTGGGTACAGGAGGAAGTGCTTTGGCGAACGATCCGCGGGACACTGGCGGGTTCATCACATCCGGTCTTCGACGAATGCGTGGAACATTGGAGAAAGATCAACGTCGATGTCTTTCATCGTTCCATGCAACGACTGGGCGTGGCGATGACGAAAGTCATCACGGATCGTGAAGTGCTCCCGCCGCAGACGATGGCGGAAAAGATCCTCAGCCCGGTGGCCGAAGCCTTTCGCGGACCACAAAAAGATGCCATGTCACGACTCGGCAAACGCATGGTCACGGAGATTTCTACGGCGGTGGACGATATCATCAAATACCACGAACTGTCAGGCGAAGCAGCTCGACTCATCGAGTCGCGATTCGAAGATGATTTCGCCGTCAACCAACCATTGAACAAAGGCATCGCGGCCACGATTGGTGGGTTCCTCACCGGAGCGCTTACCGGACTGGCGGCGGATCTTGCAGCGGGCGGGTTGACGTTTGGCGGAGGAGCATTGATCGGCGGGATCCTTGGCGCGACCGGCGGTGTACTGGCCG
Source organism: uncultured Verrucomicrobiales bacterium (assembly GCA_937893495.1). GTDB lineage: Bacteria > Verrucomicrobiota > Verrucomicrobiia > Limisphaerales > JAYPXF01 > CALBIE01. The sequence continues at coordinate 12,461 of CALBIE010000592.1, forward strand.
CGGAAAGTTACAATTTCATCAAAGGAGGAAAGGAAGCGTTCGTCGCCTGGTCGCCCCGATTCATTCGCGGAATGGTCGAGTCAATCGTGTTGCGCTATCTCGCCGTAGCACACTTTGGGCGCGGACGAGGTCAATGGACCGAAGCCGAGCATCCGCGCTTCTGGATCGACACCGTTTCGTCCGTCACTCAATCGCTTGACGAACGGATCGGCAGCGAGATGGAGCAAATTCGCCGGGCCCGACCGCGTATCGATGATGAATTCAAATTCCTCTTGTCCGATGCCACAACCGAGTCACTCCTGCGCCTGTATCCGGATGCAATTCCGGGAAAACTGCTGGCGATGCGTCGCAAAGCTGAACGCCTTACTGAAAGCGGAGATTGACGCGGAATGAGAATATTGCCCCGGTCATCCCAATCGTCCCGGAACAATTCCATTTACTTGAGCGGCCCAATTCACGAAAATCATGCTAAGTGAAAACGGGTCTGAATTCTGATCGATCTTCCACCAAGACACTGTTTTTGGTCAGTGCGATCCTGCTGATCGGAATCATCGCAGTTATTCTTTTTCTTCCCGGTCCGTCCGACGCTCCGCGGGAAATTGTCGTAACAGCTCCCTTCACTGAGCCGTTCTCCGTTGACCAGCCTGTCAACCCGCGCGACACCACGGCATCTTCAACTCTCACGCACTTTGATACGCCCGGCCAGCCACGCTCAATCTCCGTCCCCACGCCAAATATCTGGGATCCCCGAATTTTGGTCACCTACTGGTGGGAGGACGTGCCATCCGTCATCCGCGAAAACAGTACTCCTACCGGAAACTTCAGTAACATTCATCGCAAGGACTACGTCGGCGCGGCAGCCTGTAGCGAATGCCATGAACAGAATTACCAAAGCTGGAAAACGCATGCGCATCGATTGATGAACGCTCGAGCGTCTGCCGAAACTGTCGGCGGCGATTTCTCCGGCACGGCGACGATTCAATATCGCGGTGGGACGGGACAGTTTTTCAAACAGGGCGACCAATACTACATGCAATTGACCCATGGAAACACCAATTGGGTCTATCAGGTAACGCGCACGATCGGTTCACGTTTCTTTCAATACTACGCGGGCAGGCTGATCAAGGGACAGATTAGTGATGAAGCGCCGCGAGCGACGAAGAATCACGTCCTTCCCTTCGGCTATTGGCTCGATCGGAAACAATGGGTGCCCACAGTGCACGTTTTTCGCAACGAAGATGCGGACCACGAGCACTACGATCCTTACGCCGCACTTCCCTATATGGAGTATGACCACTACTGCGGCGACTGCCACACCACTCGCCCGGCCGGAGATTGGATGTTGCGCCATGTGGGCAAGGACCGACTGAAAGAATACACGCCGCGCTCGATCGCGTTTCATTACTCCGACTATCTCGCAGCATCGCATCCGGGGATGCTGCAGGACAACAAGTCACTCGCGACATACAGTCAGCGTGAACTCCTTGCGACCGTAGAATCGACATCCTGGTTATCGACAGAGGAGCACGCAGTGGCCCTCGGCATCACGTGTGAGTCATGCCACAACGGTGGACGACAACACGTCGAAAACAGCACCGAATCTAAATCCGATCTGCTACCGTCGTTCTTCTTCGCCAGCCCGCACTTTTACTCGCATGGCACAAATGCCACCGAGGTTCTGGGCCGTAATCCCGGCAACCTCAACTTCGCGTGCGCCAAATGTCACTCCGGTGGTCGGCCCGAATACGCCAATGGTACCCACACCTGGAACTCCACCGAATTTGCCGATGGCGCGCGGGGTCGCTGTTACAATCCCTTGAAAGCGAAAGCCAAATCCATGAACCATCTTACCTGTGTTCACTGTCACGACCCGCACACTGGGATTGGAAAAAAGTGGACCAAGACGTCCCAAGAGGATGACCAGTCCTGCATCTCATGCCACAAACAGTTTTCCTCAAAAGAACAGATTACCGCTCACACTCATCATTCGAGTGACAGCACCGGAAGCCAGTGCCTGAACTGCCACATGCCGAAGATTAACGAGGGTCTCCAGGCCATGGTGCGCACGCATCGAATCTTCAGTCCGACGGATCGAGTGATGTTGGAAGCCAATCAGGTGAATGCCTGCAATTTGTGCCATCTGGAGAAACCCATCGACTGGACACTGACACACCTCAAGGGCTGGTTTGGTGATGGCTTTCAGTTCGACGAAGCGAAGATTGCCCGGAACTACCGCGAGCGCCAGGGCTCCGTTGGACTCGGCTGGATTCACGGACCTCATGCACCCACCCGGCTGGCTGCGGCGGAGGCGTTACTCAAGGCAAAAGTGACCTCGGCGTTACCGGATTTAATCGGATTACTCGATACCGAAGATTATCTGATCAATCGCCAATTCACGCAGAAAGGCATCGAGGAAATGCTGGGCATCCGACTCGACCAACACGGTTATCAGTTTTACATGATGGGCGCGGAACGCACGAAGGCTGTCGCCTCCCTCAAAGAGTTCGTTCTCAAGAAGGCAGCGTCATTGAAGCAGAATTAGCCGACTTGACCCGCTCATACGCACAGGCATACTCTCGACCATGCCCATTGGTGAATCACCATTGAAACCTTCGCCCTACTCAGGGAACCACGCGTTCACCTGGCTGAATCCGCGCGAGCGCGAGGGGCTCACGGTGCTCAGTCGGCGCAGCATGTTGAAGGCGGGCTGGGCGGGCATCGCCGGTTTGACGCTGCCGGAACTGCTCCGCGTTCGGGCTCAAGCCGCAAAAGCCGGTCGCCCGATGAGTGGCAGGAAGAGCGTGATCATTCTCTGGATGGCGGGTGGTCCCAGTCACATTGACACGTGGGATCCCAAGCCGGATCGACCTTCCGAAAATCGCGGGCCATTCTCCACCATCCCGACCGCCATTCCTGGCGTTCGCATCTGCGAATACCTGCCCAAGCAGGCCGCGATGCTCGACAAGTTCACCATTATTCGGTCGGTCAATGCCACCGGCAGCAGTCATCAACCCAACCAGGTTTTTCAAACCGGCAACGTCCTCGCCGCACCGCGCACCAATTCCAAGGGCAAGCTCTACCCGGCCATCGGCTCCATCGTGGCGAAGCACCGGGCCGCCGCCAATCCAGAGTTACCGCCTTACGTGATTCTCAATGTGCGCGACCGTACGCATTTCGCCTGGGCCGGTTATCTCGGGAAGAACCATGACCCGTTCGTTGGTGACAATGTGAAACGGCTGATGCAATTGCCGACCGGCCTCGACCTTGATCGCCTCAAGCATCGGGGTACGCTCGTCGCGAAAATGGATCAATTGCGACGCGATGCCGACGGCACCGGCGCAATGGAGGCAATGGACGAGTTCAGCCAACGCGCCTACGAGTTGATTTCAGGGAACAAGGCGCAGGAAGCATTTGATGTTTCGCGTGAGCCGCAGAAAGTTCGCGACCGCTACGGTCCGCACGAATGGGCGCAGAAGGCATTGCTCGCGCGCCGGTTGGTGGAATCCGGCGTCAGTTATGTCACCGTTGACCTCAGCAATCACAGCGCCTCCGGCACGTGGGACACGCATGGCGACAACATTCCTCCCTACGGTGGCATCTGGAACGGATTGCGACCGCTGTTGCCGATTTTCGATCACGTGGCCACAACCCTGGTCAGTGACCTCGAAGAGCGCGGAATGCTCGACGATGTGCTGGTGATTACCATGGGTGAATTCGGACGTACACCGCTATTGGGAACGCAGGGCAGCACCGATGGCCGCAACCATTGGCCGCGCGTCCTGTCCATGTGCCTGGCCGGCGGCGGATTCAATCACGGACAAGTCATCGGCGCGACGACACCGGACGGAGGCGAAATCAATGAACGCCCCGTTACGCCCGGCGATTTGGCCGCAACGATTTATCATCACATGGGAGTGCCGCTCGACGGGACCTATCTTGATTTCCAGCAACGCCCGCATCCGATTGTGGATAACGGACGGGTGATCAAGGAGTTGGTGTAACGCAATTCAACGACTGTAGCCGCCGAAATCAGGAGGCGGATTTCTGTGGTTATCAGATCCGTCCGGTCCGCCTCCTCAACTCGGCGGCTACATTTTGAACCGGACTTCAAAACTCACATCACGTCGAGTCTCCCGAACATCATCGGCAAGGGCGCGCGCACCATCGTAGCGCAGGCGTCTCGCCTGCATAACAGCGCCCGCCAACCAAGAAAGCGAAATTCCACCCGGCGTGCGCGTCCAAGCCAAATGGGAGCTTTCGGGCAGATTCCGACGGCAATCGGGAATCCCGTCGTTGTGCATGGCGAACGCCTCGTGCAGGTGGGACGTCGGCGCTACGATCTCCAAACGGATTGAATTAACCCGCCTGATTGGCTATCCAAGACGTGTTCCGTTTGTCATGATTTCAAGCTCGATGCGCCAACCATTTCAATTAGCCCTCATCGTTATCGGGTTCGGTCTGGCACCGATGACATGGGCGACTCCCGCGAATAAACAGGCGTTTACGAAACACTTCGGTCGCTTTCTCAAGAGCGAGTTGAATTCCTGCGCCACCTGCCATGTCCGAGCGGATGCCCACGAAGCGACTTCGCTCAAGGATTTTCCCCACAACCCTTTCGGCGACCGCTTGCGCCAGCTGGGTGACAAACTCACCCTCGACGAACGGCTCGACAAGGTGGCGACGGAGGACGCGGATGGCGACGGCGTTCCGAACCTCAATGAAATCCTGACGGGTGCGCCGCCCGGAGCCAGCGGCAAGGATAAACGCGACGCAACGAAGCTGCTCAAGGAGTTCGCGGCGTTTCGCGCCAGCTACCGATGGGAACCCTTCAAGACTGTCAAGCGTCCGGCGATACCCGAAACAAAAGACGCGAAGTGGCTGCGTAATCCGATTGACGCTTACGTTGCGGTCGAGCGGGAGAAGCGCGGCCTCCAGCCGGCTCCGCCCGCTTCCCGCGAAGTCCTTTTGCGACGAGCGTATCTCGACTTGATCGGACTGGCGCCGACGCCCGCGCAACTCGAAGCCTTCCTTAAGGATGATTCAAAAGACGCCTTCGAAAAAGTCGTGAATGAACTGCTCGACCAACCGGCCTACGGCGAACGCTGGGGCCGCCACTGGATGGACGTCTGGCGCTACAGCGACTGGGCCGGATACAAGGCGGCGTTGCGCGACAGCCAGCACCACATCTGGCACTGGCGCGACTGGATTGTCGAGTCGCTCAACTCCGACAAATCATACGCCCGCATGGTGGTCGAAATGCTGGCGGCGGATGAACTCGATCCCACGAATGACGACGCCCTTCGCGCGACGGGCTATCTGGCGCGAAATTATTTCATCAATCGCGACCAGTGGATGGATAATGTCGTCAAGCACACCTCACAGGCGTTCCTCGGCGTCACGATGGGTTGCGTGAAGTGCCACGATCACTTTTACGATCCGTTTCCGCACACCGATTACTACGCCATGCGGGCCATTTTCGAATCCTACAACGTCCGCACCGACCGGTTGCCCGGCGAACTCGACATCGCGAAGGACGGAATCCCGCGCGCCTTCGACAGCGCCGTCACCGTAAAGACCTTTCTCTTCGAGCGCGGCGACGAGCGACGACCGGTCAAGGACCAACCCATTGCCCCCGGAGTACCAAAATCGTTGGGCGGCAAGTTTGAAGTTCAGAGCATCAAACTCCCGCTCGTCAGCTACCATCCGGACCGGCGTCAATTTGTGAAAGACGATTTGATCGACGCGGCACAAAAACGCCTCGTCACCGCAAAAGAGGATTTGGAGAAGAATGCCGCCGAGCTGAACCTTGCAGCCTTGCAAGCCGTACTACAGGTCGAGGCGCTCGAGGATGCCGGCAAAAAGGACTCGGAAGAGTGGAAGCAGGCGGCCTTACGAACGACCGGCCTTCAACGGGACTCCGCGTTGGCGGACGCACGATGGAAACTGGCCGGCGGCGAAGCCGCCAAATCCAAGGCGACAAGTGATTTGAAAGCTGCGAAGAGCGAGAAGAATCCAAAGAACAAATCGAATGAGGTCCGGGCGACCCGTGCCCTGGCCGCCGCCGACAAAAGTATCGCTGCTGCAAAAAAAACACTGGCTGCGGCCGAGAAAGGGATGAAGACCGAGGTGACTGTGAAATACGAACCACGGAAGCAGCCAAAATATCCGACTACCACCAGCGGAAGACGCCTGGCATTCGCCAACTGGTTGACCGCGAAGGAGAATCCGCTCGCCGCCCGGGTGGCGATGAACCACATCTGGCTGCGGCATTTCGGTCGAGCAATCGTGCCGACGGTCGCCGAGTTCGGCGGCAACGGCCGCGAGCCGACCCACCCGGCCCTGCTCGACTGGCTGGCGACCGAGTTCATGGCGCGCGATTGGAGCATGAAGCAAATGCACCGTCTCATCATGACCAGCGCCACGTATCGCATGGCCGGCACGGAGGATGTCGCCAGCGCGAAGATCGATCCGGACAATGTCTATCTCTGGCGAATGCCGTCGCGTCGCATGGAGGGTGAAATCGTCCGGGACAATTTCCTCCACATCGCGGGCACCATGGACAAAACGATTGGCGGACCAGACATTGACAACAATCTCGCGCAAACCTCTAAACGCCGCAGCATCTACCTGCGTCATGCCCACGAAAAGCTGGTGGAATTCGTGCAGATTTTCGACGGCCCGAAGGTCAGCGAATGCTATTCGCGCGAGGAGAGCATCCAACCGCACCAGGCACTGGCGCTCGCCAACAGCAAATTAACATTTGATCAGGCCAAAGTGCTGGCGGCGAAACTCACCGAAAGCACTTCGGCCGACGACGCGAAGTTCATCGACGCGGCTTATCTCAAGATTCTCTCCCGCCGGCCCAATTCCGATGAACGAAACCTCTGCCTCGATTTCCTGGAGCGCGGTGCCATGAAGGCTGTTAAAAATGCCACTGAACGGGCTCGCGAGAACCTCGTGATGGTGCTTTTCAACCACAACGACTTTGTCACTATCCGCTAGTCACATGAATTCCCTGCTGCAAAACCGACGAACGTTTCTTGGCCAAACCGGCATGGGCTTCACGGGCCTCGCCCTGTCATCAATGTTGTTCAAGGATGGCTTCTTGCAAGCCTCCGAGGTCACGCCGCCAGGCAGCGGACCGCACTTTGCGCCGAAAGCCAAATCAGTGATCTGGATTTTCCTCATCGGCGGATTGAGTCATTTGGAAAGTTTTGATCCCAAGCCGGCCCTCAACCAGTATGCGGGCAAATCCATTGAGGAAACACCATTTGGCGAATCGGTGCTGAACAAAGACAAGATCAACAAAAACCTCCTCGACCCGTCCAAGCAGAAGCGCGACGTGTTCAAGACGCTGCTGGAACTACAGACCGGGTTTATGCCGTACGGACAAAGCGGGACCACGGTCAGCGACTGGTTTCCCCACATCGGCGCCTGCGTGGACGACGTCGCCATAGCCCGCGGCATGTGGACCATCGACAACAATCACGGCGCACAACTGACCTATCATACCGGCCGCAAGATTACCGAAGGCGCGTATCCGACCATCGGCGCGTGGGCGAGTTATGGACTGGGATCGCTCAACCACAACCTTCCCGAGTTCGTCGTGCTTGGAAATCCGAGCGCGGATTGTTGCGGCGCGGCATGGACGCATGGTTCGTCCTATCTCGGCCCCGAATACGCCGGAGTTCGGCTGAAGGTGGATCCCAAGGAACCGCTGAGTTTCGTACGTCCGGCTGACAAGACGATGACGCTCGATGAACAGCGGGAAAACTTCAGCCTGCTCGGCCAACTCAATCGCATCGCCGGCATTGATTATCCGAACGACCAGAAATTGCAGGCACGGACCAAATCCTACGAACTCGCCTTCCAGATGCAGGCCGCCGTTCCCGAAGTGATGACGTTTGATCGCGAGCCCAAATCCATTCAATCGCTTTACGGAATCGACCAGAGCGAGACGAAGGATTTCGGGGGCAAATGCCTCGCCGCGCGCCGACTCGTTCAGCGCGGTGTGCGCTTCGTCCAATTGTTTCACGGCTACACCGGCAGTGCGGGCGCGTGGGATTCGCACACCTACATCAAGCGAAACCATTCAAGACTGGCGAAACAGATCGATCAACCGATCGGCGCGCTCATCAAGGATTTGAAACAACATGGCATGCTCGACGACACGCTGGTGGTCATGGGCAGTGAATTCGGCCGCACACCCGGCGCCGAATTCCGCAAAGAAAACGCCAGTGTTTCCGGCACGGGCCGCGATCACCACCCGCACGGTTTCAATGTGTTGATGGCTGGTGGCGGCGTGAAACGCGGCTATGTGCATGGCGCAACCGACGAAGTCGGATTTCACGCCGTCGAAGAACGCGCCTATGTGACTGATCTGCACGCAACTGTGTTGCACCAGCTCGGCCTTGATTCACAGCGCCTGAACATCCCTGGTCGCCAGCGGCTGGAAGTCGATTACGGCCACGTCATGGGCGGGATATTGGCGTAAACGTTGGAGTTCAATCTTCAGATTGTACGGCTTGATCCGCGGACGCGTGAACTCTGACGGACTCTGCCACGGCTGACACCGCCCTGTAGGCCGGGTGCCCCACCCGGCGTTTCCAGCCGCGTTTCGCCGGGTGAGAGCACCCGGCCTACAGGCGTCACCGCATCCCCGCTTCCGTCGCTTGCAATCCGCCTCGTTTACGAATCTCCACCAACCGTTTCCGCGCCGATTCGAAATAATCCATCACATTTTCTTTCCCGACAGCAATCTTCCGCTTGCGATGGAATGCGATTCGTTCATCCAATCGCGACAGCAACCAGTTCAACGCCTCCGAGTCATACGGTGCCTTCTCGTCGAAATACACATACACCGGATTCGTGTGCGCCTCGGCGTCCGCACTGCCCGAAGGCGCTTCGGAATAAGCGCTGGCAGCAATCCACGATGATGCGCTCAATTCAAGTTTCGCACTCAATTCGTGCCAACGCCCCATACCTCGCTCCATTGGGACTCGCAATCGCTTGACCGTGTGGCCGTTCACGATCAAATCGACATGCGTTATCGGCGCGACTTCCGAACGCACGCGAATGCGGACGCGGCGAGTGTTCGCGTCGCCCGCCTTGAGCCGGATGATTGTGCCTGGTTTTTCGCCATCGACCTCGAGCAACAATAGCGGTCCGGAGGTCATGAAACTCCGACCTGCCGCCGCGCCGCGCAGCCAATCATCGAATCGCGGCTCTTTCTCGCTGTAAACATAGGTCCGGCAATCCGCCAGTTTCCGACACGCCGGATAATCACTCGCGCCAAGTGCCGGAAACCGAAAGCCAACGTTGAGTATCTTGTACCATCCCTCCAATCCGATCGGCCGATAGATACCGAACTGCATCAGCTCAACGCCATCGACTTTTCCGAGCGCAAAATCCGCAAAGATCTCCTTCGAGTAACCGCCATGTGCCCAAAAGACCAATCCGCCCTTCTTCCGAATATCAGCAACGGCCTCGCCGAAAACCGGCCAGCTATTCGGATCATACGACTTACCCGGCTGCACGATTTCGTCACTCAAGAATACCTTGGTGTGGCCATAATGATTGCTGCGGTATTCCTGTGCGGACATGATCCGGTAATTGCCCCGCTTGACGAGCGACGGCATCCCCAATCCACGAAGTTGCTGAATGTCCTGCTTCCCCATGCGGCCGTCATATGAACCCGTGCCGTTGTAGCAGAGTATGCTGCTGTAAAAAACGTCCTCCGCCTCCATCAAATCGAGAATCGTCTGATCGTCCGCTTCGGTTCGCCGTTCGAAATGCAGATGCGTGTCCCCGGAATAGTATCCCGACTCCGCCATGGGAACGGTCCGCTCCAATGACAGTTCAACCTTGCGCGCCCCCTTCGCTTCAGTCTTCAACTCAATTGAAACCGGTTGATACTCAAAGCCTTTCCACACCTCGATGCGTGATTTCCCGGGTGGCACAAAAAGCCTGAAGTTGCCATCGGTATAAAAGAACCTGCCAAAGTAGCGAATGGGCGCTTTGCCCGGTCGATTGCCGGCGAGTGATTTCGGCCATTGTCCGGTCAGGTTATAGGGCGTCAGCCGCGTCTTTTGTGGCTGATAAAAATTGCCATCCGGCCCAACCACATTGACGCGGCACGGAGTTGGTTTCCCGGTGGCGCGATCCCTGACAATCACTTCGAGCAACGCGACCTTCGCGCCCCACGCAATCGCCGGTTTGCCGGCCGAGGAAAATCCCTTCGGCGTGAAAATGTAATCCTCATCACCGGACCGCGGAGCGTCGGACTTCAGCCAGCGCGGTTGGGAGATGTCGATGGCATCCGCAGCCCGCAGCTCCGCGAGGTTCACTCCAAACGTCAGCAATAGCGCCAGGCAGAGAGTCGGATTTTTGGGTTTAAGGTGCTTAATGATCATATTGGAATACGTATCGAAAACCTAACCATCAACCGGCATTCGGACAACTGCGAAACTGGACAGGCTCCTCGCCCGCATTCATCGCTATTAGGTAGAATCTGCGCAGAGCCCGGACCGTCACGAGGCACATGAAGTGCTGTGGCCGGACACAACTTTGGATACCGTGGGAAGACGGGCGAGTGGAAATTACACAACGAGCCGGTGCTGCCAACGCATCCAAAGCGGCGTCAAGCCGCCGCACTCCACAAGAATCTGTCGGCCGTACGCCAAGCCTGCCGTTTTGGCTGCCGCCCGGAGTTTCCGACTTCAGGCATGGACAAGCCGATGGCGCGTCCTATTCTACCCGCATGATTCATCGACTGTCGGCATCGCGGCTCATTGCATTGGGAATTATTTCATGCCTCGCAACCGCTTCGGCCGCCGACCGTCCAAACATCGTCCTCGTGATGGCCGATGACATGGGGTGGTCGGATCTCGGTTGCTACGGCGGGGAAATTCCGACACCTAACATCGATTCGCTGGCGAAGCGGGGAATGCGTTTCACGCAGTTCTACAACAACGCTGTCTGCGGTCCGACGCGCGCCTCTCTTCTGACCGGTCTTTATCCGCAACAGATCGGACATTCCGGCCGCCATTGGAATCAACCGAAGGATTTTACGAAGTGCGCCACGATTGCAGAACTACTTCAACCCCATGGCTACCACACGATGATGGTTGGTAAATGGCAGGGACGCGACCTTGCGGTGAAGCGGGGATTCAATCGTTTCTTCGGCCCGAATTGTCGCGCCAAGATCAGTTACTATCACGAGGTGCAACAGAACGAGTTCTACCTGGACGACCAACGCTGGCGTTTGCCGAACGACTTTTTCATGACGGATGCCTTCAACGATCATGCGGTCGAATTCCTGGATGAATCACTTGAACAGGAGAAGCCGTTTTTTCTCTACCTCGCCTACATCGCTCCCCACTGGCCGTTGCATGCGCCGGAGAAATACGTGGCACCGCATCGTGAACGGTATCGGAGCGTCGGATGGGATGAATGGCGCCACCGCCGGTTCGCCAGGCAACGCGAAATGAAACTGCTGCCAGAATCCGCGAAGTTGTCGCCTCGGATCGCCAGCGTGCATGACTGGAAGACGGATCCAGACAAAGAATGGCAGGCCGAACGCATGGCGGTTTATGCGGCGCAGATTTCGCGGATTGACGATGGCGTGGGTCGCTTGCTGAAGACGCTGCGAGAACATGACGCCGATCAGAATACGGTGTTTCTTTTTCTCTCGGATAACGGTGCCGCGCCCGACGGCGGAACACGACCAGCCGTTTCCGGATTCGGCTTTTCACCAAAGGGAAAGAATGACCAGTGGCGATTGGACAAGGTGGCCATCCGCCCGGGCAGCGGTCCAAAAAACATGCCGGGACCGCATGACACTTTTTCCGGCTATGGCATCGCCTGGGCAAATGTCAGCAACACCCCTTTGCGAAGCACCAAAATGACGGCTTACGAGGGTGGTATCCGGACGCCGCTCATCGTCCAATGGCCAGCGGTAATCAAAACGGGCGGAGCGCTGACATTGGAAGTCGGGCATGTGATGGACTTGATGCCGACGTGCCTTGAGCTCGCCGGTACGACTTATCCTGAAAAACTTGCGACCCGAAAACTACTCCCGCTGGAAGGCCACAGCCTCGTGCCGATTTTTCACGGAAGTAATCGTCCGGGATATGATCAGATATACTGGAGTGTGCCCCGAAGTCAGGCCGTTCGCGCCGGCAATTGGAAACTGGCCAATTCCGCCCCCGGCAAGCCATGGGAACTGTTCGACCTGGCGACCGACCCGGGCGAGACGACAGACTTGTCCGCGCGACATCCGGCGCGAGTCACGGAGTTATCTGACCGGTTTGCGAAGTGGCAGAGCCGGGTTGGCGACCGGAATTGAATGAGAAAAGCCTCGAAAAAGGACAATTCTTGAAATCGAAAACGGCATTTTTCACACAACAAAATCACTGTATCAATCTCGATTTCGAGCCTTGATCCCGTGAATAATCCCCATATACTGGCCGGCACCTCACTACTGGCCATGAATGAACAAAAGCACAATTTTTTCGCTGTAAACCTTCGCAAGCTGCGCGGTGCGCGGTCACAGCAGGAGATGGCCGATCTGCTCGGCTTCAAATCCTATCAGGCATATCAGCGCTATGAATCCGGTGTTGTTCCCAGTCATCGGAAACTGATGAGGATTGCCAGCAAGCTGAAGGTTTCTCCCCAGGATCTCCTCTACGCCGAACTCTCAATTACCGCAACCCGCGAGTCCACGAAGGAGTCAACGCGGGAGTCTTTTAAGGTCACCGTTCGCGGGCGGTCTGGGGGAAATGTCTCCGGCAATGAATCCGTTTCGTCCGCACTTCCATGGACAGCCAGTCAACGTCTGGAAATAGAAACGATGGCCTATGAAGCCGATCTACCGGTGGAAGAATTCATCGTCAAATGCATGAGCATGTACGCCAGTGACTGCTCACGCGAATTGGTTCGCCGCCGGGGACTGATGGCCGGCGGAATCGTCCGCAAAAACACGGCGACCAACCCGTTTTCCTGGAGTCACTTGCCCACGAGCGACACGTACAATCTCTTTGCAAAATCTCTTCCGGTCGGGGTGCCTGAAGAATCCGAACCAGAACCCGTCGCGGAATCAAAACCCGAGATGCCCGACCTGGATGTTCCCGCACCGGCACCGCCACCGTTCAAAAAGCCAACCGCAGGGCTGCCGACCGAGAGTACCCGCTTTCTGGCGACCTCGCTGGAGACCTGGGCGGACTCATTGATTCGCTCGCTCAACCACGCGCCCAAGGATCACCGGACGGGCGGCGTGAAGGGTCGCGCACATGAGTATTACGATCAGATCCTCAACTTCTTTAATCGCGTTGACGAACTGGATGTCCTGACCGGGAGGTTGGAGGAAAAATGCACCCACCTGTTTCATCTTTCCGAGAAACACCTCGCTCTGTGGTTCACCGACGCCAAAGGGGATATCAACCCCAGTCGGAAACTCCGCTCCATGTTTCAAAAACTCCTGTCTGATTCGCCGAAGCGGCAAGCGGCCTGACACTGGCCCCGGATAATCCCCGCCCGGATTCAGCACGACGACAAGCCCGAGAGAATCTGTCGGATTGAAACCTCATGAACACCGAGGAATTGAATCAACAATTCGCTATTCGGGATCAGCTGCGTTTCGAAGCCGGTGTCAATGGCTTGACCCGTGCGGTAATCCACAATGACGCATCGAGCGCGGAAGTTTATCTTCACGGAGGACACATCACTGCGTTTCACCCTCACGGACAATCGCCGGTTCTTTGGATGAGCAACCTCGCTCAGTTCAAACCGGACAAGGCGATTCGCGGCGGCGTCCCGATTGTGTGGCCCTGGTTTGGCGCTCATCCGACCGACTCAACCAAACCGCAACACGGATTCGCCCGCATTTCCGAATGGAACGTGGCCGAATCAAGCGCGCCGTCGAACACGGAATCTCGACTGCAACTTCGAATGAACAGCAGTCCGGAAACCGAAGCGCTCTGGCCGCATCAGTTCGAGTTATCGTACACCATCACCGTCACCGAATCGCTCAGCCTGAAATTGACGACCAGGAATACCGGCACCGACGCATTTGAAGTTGGTTGTGCGTTGCACAGCTACTTTGCCATTGGAGACATTGCCCGGACGACTATCACCGGTCTCGACGGTCGCTCCTACCTTGATCAATTGGATGGGATGCAAAACAAGTTGCAATCGGGTGCCGTGATCATTGGCGACGAGGTGGATCGCATCTATCGGGACACGGAGGATGAGTGCGTTGTTCACGACAAAGCAATAGACCGCGACATCCATGTCGCTAAATCCGGCAGCCGCTCGACTGTCGTCTGGAATCCGTGGATTTCGAAGGCGCAACGCATGAGCGATTTTCCCGACGATGGATACCGAACGATGATCTGCGTCGAAACGACCAATGCCGCCGAAGACATACGCACGGTGAATCCCGGTGAAAGCCATTCAATCGTTCAGATGATTTCCTGCCATTCCAGCCCGAGTAAGACTGTCAATTAAACGGCTTCGAACTATCGTGCATCCTGATCAAAAAGCATCTGATCACCATTCCCGTTCAACCTGCAAACACGCTTTCGCCCTGGCTACGGGATTACCCCGAACGGCCACAAAAAGGGGGCCAGCCGAACTCTCTTTACGATTCATTAACAAATCTCCCGTTTCAGTTAATGCCTGCTTAATATTGCCATGCCAAGTTCGTAGCGCTATCAAACCCGACCACGATGAGAAAAACCTCCCAACTTGCCATCAACGATGAAGGCTTCGTCTTCGATCCGCTTACGGGCGACAGTTATCAGGTCAGTGAGACTGGCCTGATCATTCTGCGGAAAATTGCTGTCGGCCAAAGTGATGAGGATATTGCCAGGACGGTCAGCGAGGAGTTCGACGTCCCCGAGGAGGACGCCCTGGCTGACATCGGCGATTTCCGCGATCGCCTTAAACGGCTTGGCCTGTCCTGATCCCAAATTCCCGATCTCATGGACCAACTCAAAATCGGCGTCTCCGGCATCAATGCCATCGACAACCCCGGACCCGGAATCGGTGTCGCGCGCAGCGTCAAGGAGGACAAGGATCTCGATACCGAAATCGTCGGATTGGCTTACGACGCGATGGAGCCGGGAGTTTACATGGATTGGGTGGTGGACAAGTCGTTCCTGATTCCCTACCCGTCGGGAGAAGGCGACGCCTACTTTGATCGGCTGGCCTACATCAAGGAAAGCCACGGACTTGACGTTCTGATTCCAAACCTCGACGCCGAGTTGCCCATCTACATCAAGCACGCGAAGAAGATTGAAGAGATGGGAATCAAGACATTCCTGCCGACGATGGAGCAATTCAAGTTGCGCGGCAAAGACAAGCTGGCCGATATCGCAAAATCCACGGGTATCGAACTCCCGGAAACGCATGTCGTGACCTCCATGGATAAGTTTCTCGAAGCCCTTGATGAGACTGGCCTGCCGGTGATGATTAAGGGTGCCTTCTACAAGGCGTATCGCGCCTTCACGACCAACGAGGCAATCGGTTACTACCATTCGCTCGTGGCCGAGTGGGGTTATCCGGTAATTGTGCAAAAGGTGGTGACCGGCGACGAGTTGAACGTCGTGGGCGTCGGCGATGGTGAGGGCGGATCGCTGGGCTTGTTCGCGTTGAAAAAAATGAGCGTAACGTCTCTGGGCAAGATCTGGACCGGCGTGTCCATCAAGCATGAGGCCATGCTGGAGACGGCAAGCAAGTTTCTTGAGACCTCCAAATGGCGCGGACCGTTCGAGCTGGAATGCATTGTCGATGGCAACGACGTATATCTGGTCGAAGTGAATCCTCGATTCCCGGCCTGGGTTTACTTCGCCACGGGCGTCGGGATTAATCTACCCTCACGAATGATTCGGTTATGCTGCGGAATGGAATTCTCGCGGGAGACCGAATACGAGGCCGGAAAACTTTTCGTTCGTTACAGCTATGAACTGGTAACGGACATGTCGCGATTTCAGAAAGCCATTACCCGAGGAGAAACTCCGTGAAAAAACCCTACGAAAAGCCGGTCATCAACAAACTGCGGTCGGGCCTGATGAACAAGTTCGGCCAGAGCCCGGCCTATGCGCGCAAGGTGCGTGAGGACATCGACGGAGTCAGCATTGACGACCTGGTCAGTCAATACGGTTCACCGCTCTACGTTTTCTCCGAAAAGACGATCCAGAAGAAATATCACGAGATGCACAGCGCGTTCTCGACGCGATATCCCAACGTGGTTTTCGGCTGGTCCTACAAGACGAACTACCTCAACGCCATCTGTGCCATCATGCATCGCGAGGGCGCCATTGCCGAAGTCGTGTCGCAGATGGAATACGACAAGGCGCGTTCGCTTGGTATCGCCGGCAAAGACATTATTTTCAACGGGCCGCATAAACCGGCTGCCGCACTTGAGAAGGCGGTAATCGAAGGCGCGACGATCAACGTGGATCACCTGGACGAGATTCTCGATTTGGAGCGCATCGGGAAGAAACTCAAGCGCAAGATCGATATCGGCATCCGACTCAACCTCGACGCCGGCATCTATCCGCAATGGTCGCGATTTGGATTCAATCTTGAGTCCGGTCAAGCGCGTGATGCGGTCAAACGTATCGTGCAGGGCGGACACCTTCGCGTCACCGGATTGCATTGCCACATCGGCACGTTCATCCTTGAACCGTCGGCCTATGCCAGGCAGGTCGAGAAGATGGTCAAGTTCGGCTACGAACTCGAAGAGGATTTCGATTTCTCGATGGAATACATCGATATTGGCGGCGGATTCCCATCGCGCAGCCGATTGAAGGGAGTTTACCTTCCACCCGAGGTCGCCGTGCCGAATCCCGATGAATACGCTGATGAAATTTGTGAGGCCCTTACCCGCGCCCTGAAACCGGGTGACTACCCGAAACTGATCCTCGAATCAGGCCGCGCGCTGATCGATGAAGCCGGATACATGATCAGCACCGTCGTGAGCTCGAAGCGATTGGCTGACGGCACGCGCGCCTATGTGATTGATGGCGGCGTCAACCTCTTATTCACCGCGTACTGGTTCAAATTCAAGATCGAGATGGACCGCGAAGTCGGTGGTATGAACGAAGTCAGTGTTGTCTATGGACCACTCTGCATGAACATCGACGCGGTGGACGAAGCCGTCCAACTGCCGCCACTCAAGCCGGGCACGCGATTGATTTTTTCGCCAATCGGCGCCTACAACAACACGCAGTGGATGCAGTTTATCGAGTATCGACCGAACATCGTGCTGATCAGCCCGGACAGCAAAGTGGATGTCATCCGCGAGGCGGAAGATCTGTCTGACATTGTCCGGCGGGAAAAACTGCCGGCCCGCCTGAAACTGGATAATCCAAAGTGATTCGCCACGCCAAAGCCGTCTGTCGGAGTTATTCGGAAATCTTTTTCCTTCAGGATTTCCTGCCGGGCTTGTTGTTGTTTGTCGTGACGATGCTGCGCCCCGAAGTGGGATTGGCCGGCGTCATTTCCGTGGTCGCGGCGTATGGCTTCGCACGCCTGATGGGTCTCGGGCAGGTGTTTCTCGAATCCGGTTATTACACCTACAACCCATTGTTGGTCGGACTTTCGCTCGGCTATCTGTTCAAATGGTCGGCGCTGACGGCGTTCTTTTTCGTCGGGGCGGGAATCCTGACCGTGCTGCTCACGATCGCCCTCGCGCATGTGTTCGCGACGTATTTCAAGCTGCCGATACTCAGCCTGCCATTCGTGCTGGCCAGTTCCATTGCCTATCTCGCGTCGCTACGATACTCCAATCTACTGATCGCCTCCCCCGCTCAACCCGAGTGGATGTCATCCGACCTCGGCCTGCCCATGTGGTTTGCGGGCTTCTTCCGGGCCATCGGTGCGATGGTGTTTACACCCAGTGTGTTGGTAGGGATCCTGATTGCGGGCGTCGTCTTCTGGCGTTCGCGAATCCTGTTCATGCTCGCGATTATGGGGTATGTCATCGGCACGTTTACGCGAAGCTGGATGCTGGGATCAAATACCGTCGTTTACGCGGATTTGCTGAACTTCAATTTTCTCCTGATCGCCATGGCGCTTGGCGGCGTGTTCCTGATTCCGTCACCACACAGTTACCTGGTCGCAGCGGTCGGGGTAATTGTGTCAACCATTGTCACCGATGCCATCACCGGCTTCTGGTCCTATTACGGCATCCCCGTGTTCACGCTGCCGTTTAACCTGGTTTGTCTCACCATGCTCTATGGATTAACCATTGTCGGCAATCCGCTCGTGGCAGCCGAGGTGGGCAAGACTCCGGAGGAAACGTTGCAGAAGTATCTCTCCGACCGACTGCGGTATCCGGGACAAACGCGGACGATGACGCTGCCGTTCTCAGGCAAATGGACCGTTTACCAGGCATTCGACGGACGATGGACGCACAAGGGCAACTGGCGTTACGCGTATGACTTCGTCATCACGGACAAGGAAGGCAAGACCCATTCCGGCAAGGGCGACTTCCTGAAAGAATACCACTGCTATGGGAAACCGGTGACATCGCCCGTGCGCGGCCGGGTTGCACGGATTGTGGATGATTTGCCGGATAGTCCAATCAATGAACCGGACAAGGGAAACAACTGGGGCAATCTGGTGATCATTCAGGAAGCGAGCGGTTTTTTTGTCGAGTTATCCCATTTCGCCGCGGATTCCATCAGCGTGAAAAAGGGCGATTGGGTGGAGGTTGGCGCGCCTCTGGGTAAATGCGGTAATTCGGGTTACTCCCCGCAGCCCCACATTCATGTGCAGGTCCAGACGACCGACAAGATTGGCGCGGCGACGCTGCCCTTCAGCTTTCTCACCTACGCCGATGAGAAGAAGTTTTTCTCCAACAACCTTCCCGATGAGAAGGCGCAGGTGGAACCATTGGTCATCGACAAGAAACTGGATCGCATCACCAACTTTGTCCTCGATCAGGAATATCACTACGTGGTCTCCCGCAAGGGCAAGCGCTTGCCCGACCTCCGACTCACGGTGCGCATGGCGTATGACGGAACGTTTTATTTCGACTCCGGCATGGCGACTCTGACGTTTGGCAAACACGAGGGAACCTTCTATTTCTACAAATACAGCGGCCACGATCCGCGGTTGCGGGCATTTTTACTCTCGCTGCCACGGCTGCCGCTGGCGTATCGCGAAGGCATGGTCTGGTCGGATTACCTGCCCTATGATTTGGTGGCGCGCGGCGTGCGCGGGGCGTTTGTCAGTCTGGCGAGTTCCTTTGTGCCCAAGGTCGCCCGCGTGCGAACCCGCCAACGGTTTGTCAGCGATTCCTGCATCAAGACCGAAATCGAATCGACCACGCCTCGGATTACCAAGGAAGCCACGGTAGAACTGGATCGGGAGCGGGGTATTGGGTCCATTTCATTCGACGGCTGGGAACTTCGACTGAAGGAAACAACAACGGCAGATTGAGATGAACAACTTCAGCCCGGACAAACGATTCTTTTGCCGAACGCACCGGAAGCATGCGACTGGAACGATTGCGGCAACGCTGCTCCTCTGGTTCTCGTTCGGTTTCGGACTCGATGCGGCCACCGTCATTCCCGATTCAAAACCATGGTTTCAGTCGATTCAGTTCGAGGCGCAAACAAACTACGCTGCCGCACTCGGGGCGCTGAGCAATGAACCGTCCACCTATCTGGTTGAGCAGCGGCGCGGTTGGCTCAATTACCTGGCCGGCAATCTCACGAATTCCATTGGTCACTATCGTGCCGCGATCAAAAAGGATGGCGAAGGACTGGACGCAAGGTTGAATCTCTGGTTTCCCCTGACCGCTGGCGGATTGCACGCCGAAGCCGAGCAGGAAATGCGCAGTGCCTTGAAGATACACCCGGGCAACTACTACGCCCGATTGCGACTTGGAACGTCGTTGCGTTACCTCGCCCGTTATCCCGATGCCGCCGAAGCACTGTCTAATCTGCTGTTGAATTACCCGAATGACATTACCGCGTTGCTGGAACTGGGCCTGACACGTGCCTCGCAGGGATGGCTCATTGCGGCGCGCGCAATTTTCAACAGCGTGCTGGTGCTCGACCCGGAGAACACCGTGGCAAAGTATGAGCTGGCAAATCCCGTTTATGACACAGCCTACGCCAATTGGATGAATTCCCTCACCAATCTGCCACCCTATCGGCGTTTCGACGCCTTCGTCTATGGCGGCTTTCTTGATTTCGACGGCAGTTCGACAAAGGTGAACGGTATCTTTCGCGGAATTTCGTTTGGCTACACGCACGGCCTGAAGCACGTCGTCACCGGCGGCATGGAGTTTACCGATATCAAACGCATTGGCGTGTCGGACATCCATCAGACGGATGCCACGGTTTCGTATGCAAATTACAGTCTGCCCAATATCCGATTGAAGGCGGGCGGACATTTCATCACCACGAGTGATCGCGGCACCGATGGCGGCTGGAGTCTTTTTAGCGGGGTGCAATACTACGAACCAAATCGTTGGGATGCAGGAATCGACGCCATCTTTACCCGCTTTGACGGCTTCCGCCCCCAGTTGAATGTCTATCAATTGACTCCCGGCCTCGGTCGAAATCTCTGGCAGAACACGAACACGACAATTCGGGCCGATATCAAAGGCAACTGGGTCCGGCTGGACAGTGAGGTGGGGCTTGGTCGGCGCAATTTCTTTTCCATGGAAAACGAACTGTCGTTACTTCGTCCCCGCTGGGCACTCACTGCCTTCGGCTGGTTTGGCGAACAGACCTTTGGCGTGCGCAACGGCGGATTCACCGTTTTCAATCTCACCGAGAAACATCGCGGTGGCTACGGACTCAAGTTCCGGTATGTGCCAACCAGTTCAATTTCCCTCACCCTGCAAGCCAGCCGTGACGAGTTCAATGATCCGGCCAGCAGCGACGAAGCGGCGGGCCAGGTCGTGATGGGCATGATCGGAATGAGTTTTTGACCAACGAAAGAAACAAAATGAAACGGACGCTCAAGACATTTCTCTCCTCCCTACTGACCCGCTGTTGGATTGGCACAAGAAGCCGCATGGGTTTGTCCGCGGCGCTGGCGTTCAGCCTGGCGCTGACGATGTTGAGCACCACCATGTTGCGCGCGGCATCAGCGCCCACGGGCCTGAGCGATGAGCAAATTCGACAGGCTTATCTCAATTCGTATCGTTACGAGAAATCGCAGAACTATGCGGACAGCATCAAGGCCATTTCCGCCGTGGTGACGGCCTATCCACAGGGTTACACGGTTAATTTGCGCCTCGGCTGGCTGTATTACCTCAATGGCGACTACGCCAATTCACGGCAACATTACCTCGTCACTATCAAAGTGGCGCCCAACTCCATCGAAGCCAAGTTGGGCTACACCCTGCCGTTGATGGCGCAGGAACGCCACGAAAGCACCGAGAGCGTTTGCCGGCAGATTCTGATGGTGGATTCGTCAAACTTCCTCGCCAATCTGCGACTGGCGTATTCGCTGCGCATGCAGAAAAAATTTGAAGTCGTCGAAGAGGTCGTCGTGCGAATGCTCGGCGTTTATCCAACCAATGTCAGCCTGTTGACTGAACTCGGCCTGACCCGGGTGGCGCAGGGCAGGCCGGTCGAGGCGAAAAGCATCTTTAAAGACATTCTGATTCTCGATCCGGAAAACGTGACGGCCAAGGTGCAAATGACCGTGTTGGAAAAACCCGCGAAACCTTGAACGTTTTTTAGACAACAACCTGAAGAACAATCCCGCTTATGAACTTAATCCGAACCACCTTCGTGGCACTGCTGCTTACGGCCGGAATAGCTGCCCACGCTCAAGTGCCTCAAATCGTTCACTACCAGGGCCGCATCAGCGTGAGTGGCATCAACTTCGACGGCAATGGCCAGTTCAAGTTCGCGCTCGTCAATGCCGCCGGCACCACGAATTTCTGGAGCAATGACGGGACGACTGTAAATACGCCGACAGCGGTCGTGCCAATCACGGTCACCAAAGGTCTGTACTCAGTGCTGCTCGGCGACACGAATATTGCGGGAATGACGGCCATCGCCTCCGGCGTCTTCGCCAACACAGATGTCCGCCTGCGCGTCTGGTTCAATGATGGCACCACGGGATTCCAGCAATTGACGCCAGACCAACGGCTTGCCGCAGTGGGATACGCGATGATCGCGGCGACTGTACCCAACGCGTCCATCACTTCCGCCCACATCGCCGATGGCGCGATTCAGACCAATCATCTCGCGGCGGGACTTTTGTCAGGAGTCGGTGGAACCGTGGCAGACGGATCAATCACGACGGTGAAGCTCGCTGACGCGGCTGTCATCTCGGCAAAACTCGGAACCGGCTCCGTGTTGTCAAATCACATCGCTGCCGGAGTCATCAACACCAATCATCTGGCGCCGGGAGTCCTGTCCAGTGGAGGTGGAACCGTTGTAGATGGATCGATTACATCCTCGAAACTCGCCACCGACTCGGTCACCACGGATAAAATTGCAGCGGGCGCCGTCGGCTCATCTGACCTCGCGGCCGGAAGTGTCAACAGCACCCATTTGAGCACGGCCGCCCTGGGCACAACCCTCTGGCTGACCGGCGGCAATGCCAGCACAACACCGGGAACGCATTTCCTGGGCACATCGGACAATCAGGCTCTCGAATTTAAGGTCAACGCTTTGCGCGCGCTGCGCCTCGAACCCAATGCGAGTGGAGCGCCGAATTTTCTGGCGGGTTCATCCAAAAACGAAATCGCGGGAGGCGTCGTCGGCGCCAGCATCGCGGGCGGCGGTGCCGTCAATCATTCCGGGGCGGCCATCACCAACAAGATTCAGTCAAACTTCGGCGTTATCGGTGGTGGCGGCGGCAATGGCATTTTGAACACCGCGGAGTACTCCACCATCGGCGGCGGATTCCTCAATGTGGTGTCCAATGGCACGACCTATGGCACCATCGGTGGTGGCTATGCGAATGGTGTCGGCACCAACGCCGCGACCGTCGGCGGTGGATTCCTCAATCTCGCGAGTGGCTTTGAATCGACCGTGGCCGGTGGCGAGGGAAACGTGGCCAGTGGCACCGCTTCCTTTGTCGGCGGTGGCGTAACAAATCTCGCTTCCGGCTTTGAATCAACGGTTGGTGGCGGCGAACAGAATGGGGCCAGTGGAACGAACTCATTAGTCGGTGGCGGTTATCTGAATGGGGCAACCAGTATTGCCGCAACAATCGCTGGAGGTTATGCCAACCTCGCCAGCGGAGTTGTATCCTTTGTCGGCGGCGGCACCACCAATACGGCAACGGGATTTGAGTCCGCCGTTGTCGGTGGCGAACTGAACGCCGCGACGAGCACGAACACCATTGTCGGCGGCGGCTACAAAAACGGCGCGACCAATGGGTTCTCGGCGGTTTTTGGAGGATCGCAGAATCTCGCCGGTGGAGCGGCTTCGGCCGTGGTTGGTGGCGATCAAAATGCCGCTTACGGCACGATTAGTTTTGTCGGCGGCGGATACGGCAACATCGCCAGTGGTTATGCGGCGACAGTACCCGGTGGTTATGCCAATGGCGCGATCGGTGACTATTCTTTCGCCGCCGGAGCGAATGCCGCGGCAACTAACTATGGTTCCTTCGTCTGGTCGGATGCCTCCAGCGCCACGGCCTTCAACTCGACCTCCAACAATCAGTTCAGTGTCAAGGCATCCGGTGGGGTGCGGATTTTCTCGAATTCCGGTGCGACTACGGGTGTTCAACTTACCGCCGGCAACGGCACCTGGAGTTCGGCCAGTGATCGTAACTTGAAAGAGAATTTCAAGCCGCTCAATCCACGGCAGGTCCTTGAGCGCGTCGCGCAGTTGCCGGTGTCCGAATGGAACTACAAAGCGCAGGCAAGAACAGTCCGGCACGTCGGGCCGATGGCGCAGGATTTCAGTGCCGCATTCGGCCTTGGCGACAGCGATCGGCATATCAGCACGACGGATGCCGACGGCATCGCCCTGGCCGCAATCAAGGGACTTTATGGCCTGGTGAAGGAACGCGAAGACCGCATCAAGGCACTCGAACGCCGACTCGCCGACCTCGAAAACCGGTTGTCCACTTCCCCACGCTGATCCGGTTCCGATCTATTCGATAACCCATGAACACCATGCGTTACCCAAGACCAAAGCGCGGGCTGATTCTCTGGCTCGTCGTACTTGCGACGTTTGCGCTGGCGCGGTCGGGGCGGTCACAAACCACTGCGGTGATCGACGGTGGCGGCGGGCGACAGACGAGTGCCAGTTACGCCAACGTCGGCAGCGTCGGTGGCGCAAGCAGTTCATCGGCAGCGGGTACCTATCAGACGCGTCACGGTTTCGCGGGGCAGCTTCACGAATTACAGTCGGTTGTGATTTCGGCCGCACAGACCAATCTCAACGAGGCGGCGACGCAACAACTCTCGGCGCAGGCGGCGTTTCAAGATGGTTCACTCCTGAGTCTCACACCGACAAACGTGGCGTGGAGTGTGGCAAGTGGACCGATAGCGTCAGTCAGTGCCAACGGTCTGGCGACGGCCGACACGGTTTACGTCAACACACCGGCATTCATTCGCGGCGCTTACCTGAACTCAACCGGATTGTTGCAAGTGACCGTGGTGGACACCAACAACGACAACTTTGCAACGTATGCGGGCGACGGACTGGATGACAACTGGCAGGTGTTCTACTTCGGATTGAACAACACCAACGCCGCACCGACAGCCGATCCGGATGGCGACGGATTTACCAATGCCCAGGAATTGCAGAACGGCACCAACCCGACGCTTCCGCCCAATCCCGTTGCCGACAAGGCTCTCCTGGTGACGGTCGTTGGCAACGGAGCGGTGGTGCGCGCGCCGAACCAGACCAACTTTACCAACGGCGCGTCCGCAACCTTGGCGGCAACGCCCACGGCGGGTTCATTCTTTGTCGGTTGGACCAATGGAATCACGGCGACCACCAACGTATTGTCCTTCGTCGTCACTCAAAGCATCTCCGTGACTGCCGTGTTTGATTCGTTGACCAACACGCTGGTCGATCTGACCAACCAGATTGTGGCCGAGGGTAATCTCCTCTCGCTCACCACCATCACAACGAACGCCACTGCGACTACCTTGCACTACGCACTTGCGGGCGCACCATCCGGCGCGACCATCAACACCAACAGCGGGCTCGTAGCGTGGACACCCACTGAAGCACAGGGCCCTTCGACCAACACGCTGCTTGTTTCGGTCACGGATGATTTGAATCCGTTGTTCAGTTACACAAATTTATACACCATCGCCGTTACCGAGGTGAACCTGCCTCCCGCACTGCCACCGATCGCAAACGTGGCGGTCAACGCGGGTCAATCGTTGAGCATCACGAACGTGGCAACGGACCCGGATCTTCCGGTAAACGCCATCACCTACACGCTCTTGAATCCGCCCGCGGGTGCGACTATCAGCGGCACGGATGGCATCCTTTCCTGGACGCCTTCGTCGGGACAGACGGGAACGAACCTGGTCCTTGTGGTGGCCACCGATTCCGGCACGCCGATGTTAAGCAGTACGCAGTCCTTTCAGGTCGTCGTCAGCGCGCTGAACATCGCCCAGCCAATGCTCTCAATCAGCGCCCCGTTGAACGGCGTGGTGACACTGACCATCACCGGCGATACGGGAGTGCAATACTCCATCGTGGCAACGACCAATATTACCGATACGAACTGGACCGTTCTGGGCACAACCAATCCCTCGGCCAGCCCGTTCACCTTTACAGATACCAATGTGGCCAATCTCTTGCGCCGCTACTATCGGGCATTGGCCTCTCCGTGACAATTGTGGCTCTGGGTTCAGTATCCCTGTGCGTGGACGATTGGGCCACGGCGGAACAATGGCTGGTTCATACAGCCAATAGGTTCACGACAGCGCTAAAGGACCTGTATCGCACCGGAAGAACCGGTTGAAGGTCATTTGCGGCTTCGCTTGCCTGCGGGTTTGGGCCTGGCATTCGCGGGGCGTCGGCAGGTTTTGGCGGGGAGCGCCTTGAGGCGCTTCTCGATTTGATCGAAGTAAGCCTCGGCGGTGACGCGAATCTCGGGGGCTAGGTTCTGCAGCATCCTGCGTTCACCTGCATCGAGCGCCGCCAGGGCCTCATACCAGGGACGTAGCCGGGTTTCGTCACCCCGTTCACGCAGGCAAGCGAGCAATGACTCCCCGTAGTTCAGGTGCAACAGAACGGTGCTGGCGCGCAGCCAGTCGGTAGAAGTGCCAGCGGGGAAACCGTTTGCAGTATGTGCAAGAGCCCGTTCCAGTGCTTCACGCGCCAAACCCCAGTTTTCCGCGTAAGCAGCAAAGAGGGCATGGTGCAGTTCGATCGTGTCGGCGAATCTGATCTTGGGATGTACCAGCAGTTTCTGAAAGAGCGTTCGCGCAGTCACGTTGTCACCAAGAAAATCGCGATAAAGAAACACAAGATTTTCAACTGGCGATTCTTCGGTGGGATCTATTTCCATAGCCCTCGCAAAGAACCTAGCAGCTTCTTCATACCGGCAATAGTGGTCGAAAAACAAATTGCCAAGGCCGTTCCATGGCGCAGCATAGCTCATATTGAGCACCTGTGCCTGGCGGTAAGCCGTCTCGGCCTCGGCGTAACGGCCAAAATGGTCTTGCAGCAAATTGCCAAGACCGTTCCACGGCGAAGCGTCCCTCGCGTTGTGCGCAATGGATTGGCGATAGGCAGCTTCCGCCTCGTCATATCGTCCAAGGTAGGCAGCGAGCAAATTGCCGAGGTTATTCCAGGATATACCATCCGCCTTATCGAGAGTAAGAGCCTGACGATATGCAATTTCTGCCTCTTCGAAGCGCCCTAAATGATAATGCAAAAGATTACCCAAGTTGTTCCAGGTCCTGGCCGCGTTACCATCGCGCTCAATTGCCTGACGATATGCATTTTCGGCTTCGTCGGCTCTGCCGAGGTTGTATTGCAATAGGAAACCCAAATTGTGCCAGGGCCAAGCCCACTTCCCATCCCGATCAATGGCATTACGATAGGCGACCTCCGCCTCTTCGTAGCGGTGGAGAACTGAATGAAGAACGTAACCCCAGCCGAACCACTTGGGCGCGAGAGCTTGCGGCTGCGGTTGGAGGTTACCGCGAATCTTTGCAACAACGTCGGCGGCCAGTTTTGCGCCAAGGGATGACGGTACGGAATCCACCAGCAGTTGAGTGCATGCGGCGTCTGGTGCCAAACGAAACGCCGCATTCCAGTCGTCCAGTTCTTCAACACCGGCGAGTTGTCCGGACGAGAGTCGGCGCGCCAGCCATTCGATAGCTTCTCCGCCATACTTTTGCTCGTCGAGGTCGCGCGTAGCTGAAATGCCCGACAATGCCTTTTCAATCTCCTCCAAGGACAATCGGTTCCGCGATGCCAGCCGTCCGC
Source organism: uncultured Verrucomicrobiales bacterium (assembly GCA_937893495.1). Taxonomy (GTDB): domain Bacteria; phylum Verrucomicrobiota; class Verrucomicrobiia; order Limisphaerales; family JAYPXF01; genus CALBIE01. The sequence goes on from CALBIE010000592.1 coordinate 39,862, forward strand.
GATCTACGGTCTGAAACATTTTTCGATCCCCAAGCACCGTTTCCGCGAATTCCTCAGGTTTCAATAGGGCGTTGGCCGGTACCAAAGACGCCAGCTTTTCGCGCAATTCCGCGAAGGCCAGGGTGGCGGGAGCCAGTTGGGAGAAATCAATGACCTCCTCCAGTTTTCGCCGGGCGTCAGTCTCTTTCTGCCGCAGGGCATCCAGTTCCGCGTGGCGCTGCAGGTCCCGCGCCTCGCCTTTTTCGAGCGTGCCGGCCAACGCCCGGGCAAAGAGGTGGCGGTCCGGGCTGTAGTCGTGCTCGGATTGCAGATGCCGCGCGAGCCGCGAGCGATCCTGTGCTTCGTAGAATGATTCAATGAAGCGGGTGAGAAACTCGACCTCGCGGCGCTGCCGGCGCGAGGCGTTACGCATAAGGAACCAGACGTTGAAGAACCGCTCGGCAATCTGGAAGCCGATGGCGGCTTCGCCAAAGAGGCTGACGCGCTCGATGAAGCCGGTCTTCTCCAACCGGTCGAGCTGCGGGCTGACGCCGGTGACCGCCAGTCCAGTCGCCTCCGCCAGGGCGCGGGCGGTGACGGGATCCCAATGGTTGGCAATCGCGCCAGCCACCACCTGTTGCTGCGGGGATAACTCCTCGAACCGAGCCTTGTACAGCGGCGTCACGCGGTCCAGCAGGTTTTCCAGATCGCCGAAAACGCTGGGCGCAAAGTCCTCGGCGTAGAGGAAGAACAGCGTGACGGTGGTGCGCGGGTTGCCGCCAGTGAGTTGGCGGAGGACATCCAGCCGGTGCGGCTCGCGCAGAATGCGCTCGCGCACGTCGGCGCGGCCCACCCTCTCCGCGAGAGTGAGCATCAACTGACGCATTTGCTCCACGCTAAGTGCGGCCAAGTAATGGACTTTGAAGTGATCGTAGAATGCCGCGCCGTAGTCCCGACTCTCCGGTGGCGGACTGGGGCTGGCACCAATAAGCAGTGGACCACCGGGACGCATGAGCAGTTCGCGCAGGACGTGTTGCTGCTGATCCGCGAGCCGCTCGAAGACGAGTTGAAGGTTATCCACGAGCAGGACGGGACGGCGTTCAAGAGCGACGGTCTCGTCGAGAAACGTCTGCAATGCCTCGGCCGCGGGTTCCTCATCCCGGGCGGCGGAGGCTCCCTGACGGGGCGCAAGCTGGCGCACGGCGTAGTCGATTCGCTTGGCCGCCACAGCATTTCCGGCGCGCTCACAGGCATCGGCCAGCGAATCAAGGCAGTTCAGCCAGAATTTGGACAGCCTGTCCACGGCGTACTGCTCCTCGGCAAAAACCAGCGGCAGGAAAGTAGCGGACAATTTCGGTTGCTGGCGCAGTTCCGCGGCGAGACGGGCGAGAAGCATGCTCTTTCCCATGCCCCGTTGGCCGACGACCAGATGGTGCTGCGCCCGGCTCCGTCGCTTTTCACCCGTGACGTCAGCCAGGATGCGCTCAAAAACGGTCTGTCGCACGGCGAAGGAGGCGATGATCTCCTCATCGGCCAATCGCGCCGGATTGTACAGCGATAATTGGCTGACGCTGAGTTGGTGTGGGGTGGGCTTCATTTCACGTAGCGGCGATGCCAGTAATCGCGGAGCAGAAAGGAGCGGAAGGTGTAGCGGCCTTTGCTTTCCAGCAGGTAACCGTCACGCTGCAGGAGTTGCAGCAAGCGGGCGAGTTGCTCTTCCATGGCCTGCGGATCGGCATCTGACTTTTTCTGCATTAACGCGTTCAACACCTGCACCCGGGAGCGTCCTTTGGCGTGCTGGCAGAGGTGGTTGAGAATGGTTTTGGCAGCAACCGCTTCCGGTTTGCTGAATTGTTCATCCAACCGCTGCCGCCAGGTGTCGAACTCCGTGAGGTGATGCGGCCCGAGCAAGTTCGTGAAAGCCCGGTCCAGCGCTGCGTCATCCACTCGATCAGCGCCGACTTCGCGTAACGCATGAAACACAATCTGCAAATGATGCGGCAAGGGCCATCCCACCCGGGCAATGATTTGGGAACGAATTTCCGATTCGAGGGGCAGATCGTTGTCCTGTCCGAGCCGCTCCAGAAACTCGTCGCCCTCTTCCGGAGACAAGGCGTCCAGCACAAACGGTGTGAGATCATTGATGGTCTTTCCCAACAGGCGCTCCTCGACAAATCCCTCCAGCCCGATCGAACCGAGAAACACCCACTGAATGTTCCGACGATGCGTCTGGCGCAAGGCCCGCAGCCAATGCAGCAGGCGTGACACCCTGGCGAGCCCGTCCGGCACCTGGGAGAGAGCCAACAGCGCCTCGGGCATCTCATCAATGGCGATGAGCACTTCTCTTCCATCAGCGTCAATCTTTTCAAAGACGCTCTCCACCGCTCGTGCCAGTGTGGCCGGCTGGCCTTCACCGGTGTCACCCAGTTCCAAATCCATGCTTGGGCTAATCCTGGAAATCCCCAATGCCCGCCGGGCATTGCCGATCCACAGCTTGCAGCGAGTGATGGCGTCAGGCTGCAAGTCAGAGGCAAGCAGTTCGTCGAGAAGCTTCTCGGTAAATGAAAGTTCGTCCGTGGTGTCCTCCACATTGAGAAATACAGCCTTGCGTTCACGCAGCCTCCATTCCTTGCACAAACGAAGAACGAGCGAAGTCTTACCCACCCGCCGGGGCGCGTTGATGCGGAGGTTCGATCCCTGAGCCAGTTCCCGCAGCAGGCGATCCAGCTCTCTTGGTCGCTCAAAGAAATCGTCGCCCTCAGCCGGGGCACCGGTAATATTCCTCATACTCATGTCAGGAAGACAGTAATCAGTGCAGTATTCGAGTCAATATACAAATACGTATTTATTCACTAATGTATAAATATAATGAATAGAAACTTACAATGAGACACAATCGAATTCCGTAATTGGTAAGCCGTAGTGCACTATTTTGTCGCTATCACGCTGAATTCAGCGCTTTCGCGTCAGGCCGTGTTAGCTGGAAGCGCCGGACCTTTTCTGCTGAGCCGCGCTGGTGAACTTGCAGCTATCTGCTTCAATCCATGAACGCAAACAGGTCTTGACCATTTACACAGGCAGCATTTCGAGAGGGAGTTAATCTCTACGACCGAGCCGTTGAAAAACCGGCTTCAACAACCGCCGATAGTTTTCGCCGAGGATGAGAAACTTTTCGCGCTCGGCGATGCGGGCGTGGATGACCTTGCTCAATTCCGTCCCGAGGGAACGGGACGGCAGATGACTGCCGAAGATGATGCGTTCCGCACCCAGTTCGCGGACTGCCATTTCGATAAATCCGGCGGTCGCATCGAAACCGGACGTTTCAACGAGGATGTTCGGCGAATTGCGAACCGCACGAATTCCTTTTTCCCACTCACCGCCAGCGTGGGCGCAGACGAACTTGATGTGCGGATGCCGGGCGGCCAATTCCGCGAGTTCCGACGGCGTGGACATTCCCGGCGAACGTTTCCCGTCGGTGATGAACCACGTGTGCTGCATGATGACGCCGTTCAACTCCGCGATGCGTTCGACCAGCGGATCGAAGTTTAAATGGGAACACGCTTGTTCCGCGCGCGGCCCGGCCGGGAAATAGACGCCCAGCATGGGCCCGTCGCGCAGCCAGCGGTTGAGCGCGTCGAGCGATCCCTTCACATCGGCGGCGTTGAGTTGAATCATTCCCAGCAGCAGTTTCGGCCAGCGCTCGAACGGTTTGAGGACTTCCCCCGGATTATCGCGCAGCCATTTGCCCGTCTCCGCGTTCGTCGTTCCCGGTCCGACATGGGGAAAAATGCACAGCCGCTTGATGCGTGCTTTTTCAATTGTCGGCAGAGTGCGTTCGATGTCATCGAACAGCCGGGTGTTGTTCTGTCCCGGACTGGAGAAGGACGGGGTGAAGTAGGAATCCCAGATGCGGTAGCCATCGAGTGTCTGTCGCGAGGGCATTCCGTACCACTTTGGATTTGGTTTCGTTGCGGGCATTCCTTCAGAAAACTTTTGGATGGTTTACATCCTCGGAATCGGCGGGAGCGTTAAGCCGGACACGTGGCGCAGGCGTCCCGCCTGTGGAAACACCCCGCCTGACAATCGACACGTCCGGATTATCCGGGCCCGCGTTTGGGCTGGTGGACGCCCCATGCAGGCTGGAAGCCTGCGCTACCATCTGGCGCTCCCGATCGCTTGTCATTTCCCTCATATCGATCATCGATTCGTGGGCTTCATCAGCAGATTCACCGCGTTCGTTTCAAACAGAACCCGGCTTTCAACGTCACTCAAATCCGATTCATACGCGCGGATCAATGCCGCCTGATAAATCAGAAACGGCGCGTGAGTTCCAAACACGACTCGGCCTGATGGAACGGTGCGAATGAGTTTGCGAACGCCATCGGTCGCTTCGACGCGTGAGATGTCGAAAAAGATTCCCGCAGTCTTCGCGAGCCGTTCGAAGATGGCGCCACTCGGGCGATAATTGAGCAATTGCACGCGTGCGTTTGGAATCTCGCGCATCAAATCTGGCAACGGTGTCAAATCGACATCGTCAACCCGCGCGAGCGGATGTTGCGTACGGATATCCTCCAGGGTGACCGCAAGTTGAACGAACATGCCACGTTTCGCCGCCAGTTCAATGAGTCGCTTGAATCTCGCATTGTCGAGAGCATATCCGTGGTAGTTCGGATACACGCGGATACCGGGCATGCGGTGGACTTCATGGCATCGATACAGATCCTCCTCCCAATCGGGCATCGTTAAATTGATGGCGCCGATAGGCAAAAGCAGATTGCCGGCGACCGAATTGCATTCGTCCGCGAGGCGTTGATTCACCGCAGTGATGTCACGATGCAGGAGTCCTTCGTAACTGCCCGCCCAGGCCTGATCGATTTGCAGTAATCGAAGCTGCTTCACCATTTCCGATGTGGTGTCGAGTGGGAGTCGCCGGAACGGCCACTGAAACAGGCTGATGTTGGTGTCGATGACTCGCCACGGGCGGCCGTTCACGTCCGTGTCCGCCGCAAACGCCGCTGCCACGGCTGGAATTGCCACCGCGGTGCAGGTCAACATTTCGCGTCGGTTCAACCCAGCACGGCCGAGCCGCAATGACTCCCTCTCTTCCGTGAAAACGAAGGAGAGGGCCGGGGAGAGATACCGCCGGAACGAAGTTAAGCGCCATGAACCCCTGAACCGTAGCAGACGACGTGAGGAGGCTCTGATTTTTTTTGCCCAACATTGCATGAGCCTCCTTACGTCGGCTGCTACCAGGGGGATCGAGAGGTGGTTCGTTTTGAGGGAACTCCTCTCCCCACTCCTTTTGTCGCGGGGAGAGGAGTAACATATGCGGCTCGGTTTATTGGTCATGAGATCAAGGACTTGCGACGTTGCGGTACTTTACCATTTCCAGAATTCAGGTCTATTTCTGTGGCGCTGGTTTCTTCCGGGGACTTGCGGAAGCTTTGCGGCTGGCACCGGCTTTGAGCGCGGACTTATAGAAGCCGATGAACTTTTTCACTGGCACGCGTTTGACCAGTTTGCCAATGACATCGAGCGGGACGTCCTCAAGCGACTTGAAGCGAATGCAGGATTTGCCCATGTCGAGCTTCTTGCCGGACTTCTTCCATTCCTTCACGAACCACGCCTGGTTCTCGGGATCGCTGTAGATGCACATGAAGTACATCGACATGTAATTCTTCTGCGAAGCGAGGCCGCCAAAGGGCAGTGGCTCGTTCGGATTACAATGGTATCCGGACGGAAAGATTTCATGCGGCACGAAGTAACCGATCATGCCGTACTGCATTCCTTCGGCGTACCCTTTGGGCAGGTTTTTCAATATGACGGCACGAATGGCCTCAAGCGTTTCGCGGTGATCGTCTGGCAGACTGGCGAGATACTCCTCCACTGTCTTCGCTTCGCTCTGCATCGTCGAACGATGGCATCGCCAGTCTGTTCGAGCGAGATCAAACGAAGGGATTGAAGACTTTCGCCCCGCTGAACCGAAAGTCGTCGGTGTTGCGGGTTGCCAGGGTCAGATTGTGTTCGAGAGCCGAAGCCGCAATGAGACTGTCCTTGACCGGCATTGCGTATCCTTTCTTTTTTAAACCCGCGAGCAGGCGAGCCCATCGCGCGGCTGTGGGTGTCGTAAAATCCAACACCTGAAGTCTGTCCTTTCCCTCCGCGAACCAGGCCTCCAGTCGCCGCCTTCGCCGACCGGTTGGAAGGAGCAGTATCCCATACTCCAACTCGCCGAGGATGACCGGTGTAACCGCCAGTTCGGATTGATTGCGCCGTAGCCATTCCAACACCTTCGGATGGGGCACGGGTTTGGTTGGTTCACTCAGGACGTTGGCATCAACGACGAATTTCACAGCGAATCAGTCGATTCAGATTCGACGGGGAGAAACCAATCCTTTTCCGGGCAAGCCAGCAGCCAATCCAAAAGGCCCACATTGTTTCCGGCGGGTTGTCGCTTCAAGAGATATTCACCGGCGTCCAGCCGCTCAATGTCGAATTGCTGGCCAGATTGAACACTGTCCAATTGGCGTAATTCGGCCGGCAGCACGATCTGACCCTTGCTGGACACCGTTGTTTTCATCGTGGTAAGATGCCGTCTTACTTGGTGCTGGTCAAGGCTTTGCCTTGCTTCCAACGGTCGCAAGCCGTTTGAAAAACTCGTCCCGGCTCAGGTTTCGACCGAGGTCTCCGATTCCCGGTCCCATGATGACGCGGATGAGGGAGTCGTCGGCAACCGCCGCAGTCTCTGAAACCCAATGACAATACAATTACACTGGAGTTGATTTCCGTCAGCGGGATTGGGTCGTCCAGGGCAGAAGAACGGGATGCTCGATTAGAGATCCTTTTCCGTCGGCGGAAACCGTTTGCGGCTTTTGCTATCGACCGGTTTGCCATTGCGCGTGCTCCACCATTCGTGGGCGCGTTTTGGATCGTGGCTCGGATTTGGAATCGGCATTGCCGCAACGACCTCCTGTCGCCAGGTGGTGAGCTTGCGTTTCAAATCGGCAGCACGCCCCTTCTTTTCGGTCGCCAGGTTTTTCGTTTCACCGATGTCACTGGCGAGGTTGTAGAGTTCCAAATCGCCGGTGCCGTCGAGATACTCAATGAGTTTCCAGTCGCGTTCGCGAATGCTGCTGGCCGGACGATCATGATGATAGTGCGGGTAGTGCCAGTGTAACGCGGGACGGTTTAAGGCGGCTTTGGAGTCGCGCATCAGGACGGTGAGAGAGTGTCCGTCGATCGTCTGGTTCTTCGGCAACGAACCGCCTGCGAGGTCAACGAAAGTGGGATAAAAGTCATAGCTGATAGTGGGTTCCGAACAGGTGGTGCCGGGTCGGGTCATGGG